>NZ_JBILJQ010000035.1:0-52086 GCF_044377145.1 Aquimonas sp. | reverse complement strand
CCGTCAACTGCTTCCATTTGCCACACCTCCGATCCAAGACCGAAACCTTGACCGCTGGCGGCGCTTGAAGTTCACGGATAATTGGCGCCGGCTCTATAGTGCAGACCGACGATGCTGGGAAGGTTGCGGCAGATGGATACGAGCGACGATAAGTACCGCGAGTTGCGCAGAGATCAAGCTTTCCCCATCCGATCACCCCGATGCATCAACCACCCCGCCACCACGATCGCCGTGGTGACGAAGGAGATGATCAGGGTCGCCAATGCGTTGATCTCCGGCGTGATGCCGAACTTGACCTTCGAGTACACCACCATCGGCAGGGTGCTGCTGCCAGGGCCGGAGACGAAGCTGGCGACGACCAGGTCATCCACCGACAGGGTGAAGGCCAGCAGCCAGCCGGCGACCAGGGCCGGGAAGATCTGCGGCAGGGTGATCAGGAAGAACACCTTCCACGGCCGGGCGCCGAGGTCCATCGCGGCTTCTTCCAGGCTTTCATCCATCTGGGTCAGGCGCGACTGCACCACCACGGTGACGTAGGCGGTGCAGAAGGTGATGTGGGCAATGGCGATCGTGCTGAAGCCGCGCTGCGCCGGCCAGCCGGTGAGCTGCTGCATCGCCACGAACAGCAGCAGGGCCGAGAGACCGAGCATGACCTCGGGCATCACCAGCGGCGCGCTGGTCATGATCGACAGCAGCGGACGCGCGCGGAACCGGCCCAGCCGGGTCAATGCGGTGCCGGCGAAGGTGCCGATGATCACTGCACAGGTCGCGGCGGTCGCGGCGATCAGCAGGCTGCGGCCAGCGGCCTGCAGGATCTGCTCGTTCTGGAACAGGCGGCCGTACCACTCGGTCGAGAACCCGCCCCACACGGTGACGAGGCGCGAGCTGTTGAAGCTGTACACGATCACCGAAATGATCGGCAGGTACAGGAAGGCATAGCCGAAGGCCATGGCGGTGAACAGCAGGTAGGGTTTGCGGTTCATGCGGGGCGCGCTTTGCGCGGGTCTGGCCGCTGTGGCGAGCAGGCGGGATTGGGGACTCGGGATTGGGGATGGCCGAGGGTTGGCGAGTTGGCGCCGGGGTGCGGGGCGCGAGTTGACCCATCGCGTGCACCGAGCGCCCATAGGGTGGGTCTTGACCCACCACGCGCATCGAACACGCATGCGGTGGGTGTTGACCCACCGAAGCTCGGCGCTTGCGACACGATGAATACGTGCGCGCCGCTTCGCCTTTCCTGTACGGCGCAGCGCAGCGCTCCCCCCGAGCGGCCCGCACCGCGGCGGACGTCCAGAGCCGGTGGGTCAAGACCCACCCTTTGGGCGCGCGTTGGAATCAGCAAGCCATCACGCAGGCTCTGAATCCCCAATCCCGAATCCCCAATCCCGGCCGTCATTGCTTCGCCTCCTTCTCGGCACGCCGGTTCTGCACATGTTCGAACAGCAGCACCGGAATGACGATCAGCATCAACATCGCCATTGCCACCGATGCGGCCACCGGCCAGTTGCGGTTGTGGAAAAACTCTGTCCACAGCACCTTGCCGATCATCAGCGCGTCCGAGCCTCCCAGCAGATCGGGGATGACGAACTCACCGACCGCCGGGATGAACACCAGCAGGCAGCCGGCGATCACGCCCGGCAGCGACAGTGGCAAGGTAATCCGCCAGAACGCCTTGAATGGCCGACAGCCGAGATCGAAGGCCGCCTCCAGCAGGCGGCGATCGAGCTTCATGAGGTTGGCAGCCAAGGGCAGCACCATGAACGGCAGGTAGGAATAGACGATGCCGATATAGACCGCAAAGTCGGTATTGAGCATGCGCAGCGGCTCGTCGATCAGGCCCAGCCACTGCAGCAGCTGGTTGATCAGGCCGTTGTTGCGCAATAGACCGATCCAGGCATAGATGCGGATCAGAAAGCTGGTCCAGAACGGCAGGATCACCAGCATCAACAGAATCACCCGCACCCGCGGCGTGGCGCGGGCGATGCCGTAGGCCATCGGATAGCCGACCAGCAGGGCGAAGAAGGTCGAGATCGCGGCGATCTTCAGCGAGTTCAGATAGGCCGCTACGTACAGCGAGTCCTCGAACAGCTGCAAGTAGTTGGCGAAGTTCAGCGTCAGCTGCAGCCGCCAGTGTTCGCCCCAGCTCAGCAGATCGCCGTAGGGCGGCCGCGCGCCGGGCATCGGATCGGTCAGGCTGATCTTGGCCAGGATCAGGAACGGTACGAGGAAGAACACACCCAGCCACAGCATCGGCACGCCAGCGACGAAAATCCGCCCGCGGCGCTGGCGCAGTTCGCGGCCGAGCAGGCCGATGCGCTGGTACATACCCAGAAACACCTGGTACCACAGGGCCAGCCAGTTGAAGTTCGCGCCGTTGCTCATGCCCTGCCCCCAACCGCCTGCTCGCTGCATCCAAACGAGCGCAACACGCGAATCCCATAGGGTGGGTCTTGACCCACCATGTCAACAGCACGCAGTGCGTCTCGACCCACCATCGGCCCAAACCCTCCGCAGGCCGCAGGCTCCGACCGATGAATCAACCGACTCCGCAGGCGCATCGCGTTCGCGAGAATGTTCATGCCTAGCTCGTCAGCACCACGCCGTCATCGGGATCCCAGCTCAGGTACAGCTCGTCGTCCCAGCTGTAGTGCGGGCGCGCATAGCGGGCCTCGTGCGTGATCTGCACGCGCACGCTCTGGCCGTGCTCGGTGGCGACGTGGTAGATCGAAACATCGCCGAGGTAGGCGATTTCGACCACCCGCCCGCGCACGCAGTTGCGGCGGTCGGCCGGCGGGTCGTCGTGCACGCTGATCTTCTCCGGGCGCACCGCGACCGCCACCGGCGTGCCCAGCGGGAGCGGATCGGAATGCCACATCAGGAATTCGCCGCCGAGTTTCTCGCAGGCGAACTCGAGTTCCTCTTCGCGTTGAGCGGAGACGCGGCCCTCGAAGATGTTGACCGCGCCGATGAATTCGGCCACCAGCCGGTTGGCGGGGAACTCGTACAGCTGCGCCGGCGTGGCGACCTGAACGATGCGGCCGGCATCCATCACCGCCACGCGGCTGGACATGGTCATCGCTTCTTCCTGGTCGTGGGTGACCGTGATGAAAGTGACGCCGACACGCTCCTGGATGCCGACCAGCTCGAACTGGGTGTGCTCGCGCAGCTTGCGATCCAGCGCGCCGAGCGGCTCATCCAGCAGCAGCAGTTTCGGCTGCTTGGCCAGTGCGCGCGCCAGCGCCACGCGTTGACGCTGTCCGCCGGAGAGTTGATCCGGCTTGCGCCGATCGAAATCCTGCAGCTTGACCAGCTCCAGCATCTCGGCAACCCGATCGCGGATCTCGCCGCGGCCGAGCTTCTCCTGCTGCAGACCGAAGGCGATGTTCTGCGCCACGGTCATGTGCGGGAACAGCGCATAGCTCTGGAACATCATGTTGACCGGCCGCTCGTAGGGCGGCAGGTTGGTGATGTCGCGGTCACCCAGCAGAATGCGACCTTTGTCGGCGGTCTCAAGCCCGGCCAGGATGCGCAGCAGGGTCGACTTGCCGCAGCCGGAACCACCGAGCAACGAGAAGAACTCGCCCTGATAGATGTTTAGGCTGACGTCATCAACCGCGTAGGTCTTGCCGAAGGTCTTGGTGACGCCTTCGATGCGCAGGAAGGGCTGCGCGTCGGGCTTCTGCCAGGGTTCGATCGGTGCCTGCTTGCGTCCGGGTTGGGCCATTGCCTGGGGCTCGATGCGTGGGTGCCGCCCGCATCGAAACGCGGCGGCGCAAAACCAGATGAAGGCGCTGATGTGGGCAGCGTCGTGCCGGCGATACGGCGTACGCAGCGATCAGCGAAGGCAAACAGTGTGTGTCCGCGGTCGCGGGCGGCGCGTGTCCGCCCACGCTCGTGCCGATCAGCGTCCCGACTTGATCTGCGTCCAGGCGCGAATACGCGCCTGTTGCGCATCGTCGGGCAAGCGCTTGAGATCCTGCAGCTTGGCCATCACTTCGGCAGGCGGGTAGATGCCCGGATCAGCGCTGACCTCCGCGTCCAGCAGCGCGGTGCTGACCGGGTTGGGGTTGGCGTAGGCGACGTAGTTGCTGATGCCGGCGATCACTTCGGGCTCCAGCACGTAGTTGATGAAGGCATAGGCGCTGTCGGGGTGCGGCGCATCGGTGGGAATGGCCATTACGTCGACCCAGCGCACCGCGCCTTCCTTCGGGATGATGTAGGCGATGTCCAGCCCGGTTTCGGCCTCTTCGGCGCGCGCGGCCGCCTGCGCGATGTCGCCGGAATAGCCGACCGCCAGGCAGACCTCTCCGGTGGCCAGATCGTTGATGTACTGCGTGTTGTTGAAGGTACGGATGTGCGGACGAATCGCCGCGAACGTCGACCGCACAGTTTCGATCTCGTCACCGTCGGTTTGGTTGGGATCGCGCCCCTTCCAGATGAGCACGGCGCTGAAGGCTTCCTGTTCGTCGTCCAGCATGCTGATGCCGCAATCGGCCAGCTTTTCCGCATTGGCGGGATCGAACAGCAGGCTCCAGGAGTCCAGTGGCGCGTCCGCACCCAGGGCCTCGCGCACTTTCGCGACATTGATGCCGATACCGGTGGTGCCCCACATGTAAGGAACCAGATGCTTGTTGTCGGGATCGGCGTCGGTCATGCCGGCCAGCAGGGCCGGATCGAGATTGCCGTAGTTGGACAGCCGCGCCCGGTCGACCGGGGCATACAGGCCGGCGCTGACATGACGCTGCGCGAACGGCCGCAGCGAGGGGAACACCAGGTCGTAGCCGCTGCCGCCAGCCATCAGCTTGGCCTCCAGCACCTCGTTCTCGCTGTAGACGTCGTAGACGACCTTGATGCCGGTGCGCGTCTCGAAGTTGGCGATGGTGTCTTCGGCGACGTAATCCGACCAGTTGTAGATATGCAGAACCTTCTCGACCGGCTTGGCCTCTGCTGGCGCTGCGGGCGTGTTGGCGGTATCGGCAGGCTGCTGCCCGCAGGCGGCTAGAGCAGCGGCGACCGCAACGGCAAGAACGCAGGTACGCAGGGACATGGGTGGCTCCGGTGGATGAACCCCCGCATGGTGGAATCGCCGGCCGGGGGTGTCAACGCATCTGCGCGCTGTGCCGTCGCGCCGAGAGGCCTCGGCGCTGGGGCGAGCCGAACTATGCCGGCGTCGCGGCCGTCACCACGATCTCGATCTTCCATTCCGGCCGCGCCAGCGCAGCCTGAACAGTCGCCCTTGCAGGGGTATGGCCGGGCACCACCCAGGTTTCCCACACGGCATTCATCGCCGCGAAATCCGCCAGATCTACCAGAAAAATCTGCGCGCGCAGCAGCTGCGATTTATCGCTGCCCGCCTGCGTCAGCAGCGCATCGATCTGCGCCAGCACCTGGCGGGTCTGGCCGCTGATGTCCTCACTGGCATCGTCGGCGACCTGGCCGGCCAGATAGGCGACTCCACGATGGACGGTCATTTCGGACATGCGGGGACCGGTGTCGAAGCGCTTGATCATTGCGGGAGCCTTGAATTGGGATAGGGGATTGCAAATGCGAACGCCGCTGCCGAATTCGGTGGACGATTGCCAGGCCGCTGAGCCGAGCCGCACCGGATCAGGACGGTGTTCGTCGCCTCAGCAGATCCACGCGGATCGATGCGGCCGTATCAGCAGCGGCGGTGGGGCGATTCACTCGAGAGTGAACCACTGCACTTCGACGCGACGATTGAGTTCGCTGTCGGCGCCGGCCGGCTCTTCCCAGCCGCGACCGACCAGCTCAAGCCGATTGGCCTCGATTGTCGGGTAGCGTGCCAGCAGGGCTTCGCGCACGGACTCGGCGCGCTGTCGCGACAGTTCCATCGCCTTCAAGGCCATGCTGCGCACCAGCGCCTGTCCGCCCTGCTGTTCGAATTCTTTCAGGCGTGCGCTGTCGACGTGACCGCGCAGCACCACCACCGAGCCGGGGCTGACCTGCAGGAAACCGCGGATCACCTCCAGGAACTCCTGGTTCTCTTTCGAGCTTGCATCAAGCTCGGCCGAGTTCGGCTGATAGAAGAAGCGGATGTCGCGGCTGAGCAGGGCGTCGCCCTCCAGCGAGACCGCACCGCCGGAGCTGCGGATCGGCGCGATCGCGATTTTCTGCGCGGCGAACTCGGGCTTTGCGGCGAGCGCCTTCAGCGCGGTGAGATCGATGTAGCGCGCCGGGTCGGCCGGGTTGCGGATGATGCCGCCGTAGGCCAGCAGGGAGCTCTGGAAAATGCCCTGATAGCTGCCGGCCGCATCGATCGTGCCTTCGAAGAAGGCAAGATTTTCGGGCAGATTGGAGAAGTGGACCTTGGCCAGCTCGGCGCGGGTTTCTTCCACGCTCCAGCCGAAGGCGCGCGAGACCACACCGAGCTGTGACTCGGCCGAATCACGCAGCTGACGGTTGCCCTCCAGCAGCCCGTGCACCAGGGCCTGTACCTTGTCGGCATTGGCGCGGGCGAACTCGCCGTTGACCAGCAGCAGGTCGGCGATCACCAACAGGTTGCGGTTCGACACCAGCATCTTGGCGCTGCCGCTGCTGCCGGCGATGGTCTCGTCGGTGCTTGGCGACCAGCCGATGCAGCCGTTGAGGCGCGGACGGCTGCCGGCCAGCTGTTCGGCGTAGGCTTCGCAGGCGACCACGGCATCGTCGTAGAACACCAGGTTGACCGCATCGGGCCGCGGCGCGGCATCGAGATCACGCAGCACGTTGACCTGCACGCCGGCCTCCGACGACAGATAGCGCAGGAAGAACTCGCTCTCGTTGAACTGGGTGCCGGCCAGCACCTTGCCGCGCAGGGCGTTGATGCCGCTGATGCCACTATCGACCACGATCATGTTGGCGCCACGCGAGAACGCCATCTGTGCCGGCACCACGATGTCGAACTGGCGACCCAACACGGCCAGCACATCGGCCGTGGTGACGCCGGCTGCAACCTGGCCGTTGTTGATCTTCGACCAGCCCTCTTCCTCGCTGAGCGTGATGCGCAACTGGAAACCGTACTCGCGGGCGAAGAACGAATCCGGGTTCGGCGCCAGGCCGCCGTTGGCGACGATCAGGCCGGCATACCCGGCGTACTCGCTCAAGTCCACGTCCAGGATGCCGTCCTTCATCACGTAGGCCGCAGAACGATCCAGCACCGGCGGTGAAGTCAGCGGTTCGATTGGATCGACGCTGGCGGTTGCGGCCGGTGCCTCGCGGCTGTCGCTGCTGGACGCCGCACCCGAATCATCTTTGCCCATGTCCTGCAGCACCAGCCAGCCGCCCAGGGCCAGCAGGCCGACCACCAGCAGGATGGAAATGAACTTGCCGGCGGCGTTGCCGGATTGGCGCTTGCGCTTGTGCATGGTGAGTCTCCGTCGAACGTGGCGGATGGAAATCCGGGCCTGATGGCTCGGACTACTGCTTGATGGAACCGCGCGCTGGCACCGGCGGCGGCCCGCCCAGCACGCGCTTGGGCAGGCGTACCGGTTCAGGGCCATCGAGGAAGCCGGCCAGATCGCGCTGGCGCTCCAGCCAGCGATTGGCCTCATCAAACGAGGTGGCGAGTGCGTTCAGCGAGTGAACAATGCCCTCGGCATCGGTGGCCAGCAGGCTCTGTTCGCGGATCAGGGCGATCTGCTGGTCAATCCGCGACAGCTCGGCATCGACATGTTCCAGCCGTTCACCGGCGCTGGCGTGGGCAGCCTGGCGTTGGTCGATCACTGCCACCTGCTGCTCCAGACTGCGGCGCAGATCGTGGCCGATGCTGGTGTCCTGCAGGCGCGCCAACAAGGCATCCTCCTGCTGCTGCAGCTTGCGCGCATCGAGGCGGGCGGTTTCAACCACATGGCCGATCGCCATTCGCGCCGCCAGCAGACGCAGGTGCAGCCAGACCAGCTGCTCGACGCTGTCGGCATGCGTGCCCATCAGGCTGGAGGCGCGCAGGCGGGCGAGGATCTCGCGGGCGCGGGCCTCCACCTGCTGATGTCGCAGCGACTCATCGGCGCCGAGCTGGGCCAGCAGGCTGTTGTAGCGCGCGTCCTCGGCACGGTCCTCGACGCGCTGCGCGTGGCCGACCGGCAGTTCACCGGCATCCACCGTTGCCCGGAAACGTTTGCTGTTGGCCAGCGCAGCCAGATAGCCGATCTCAAGCCCGGCGCCGAGCAGCCAGAAGCCAGGGCTGATAAAGGCACCCAGCATTGCAAACGCGACGATGCCCACCCAGTTCGGCGCAATCGGCATGCCGAACGGACGCGCGTTGAAGGCGGCCCACAGGTACTTCATGCCGGCGCGCTACCGTAGCTGCGCAGCCGTTCGGGCACGAACTGCATGTCGGTGGCCTCGCGGATGGCGATGCGCATCTGGAACTCCAGCACGTCCAGGGGCACCGGCGGCTGGTAGCCGATCAGGCTATGGGTGATGGCCTCGATCGCACCGACATTCTCGGTGCGCACGCGCCGATACACCTTCACCGCCAGCGCCTCGGCGGCGCCGGGTGTCAGCAGCAGTGGCAAATCAAGCTTGGTCAGTTCCTCGACGCCGGGGCTGACCTCCAGCCGCTTCAGCAGCGCGTGCAGCAGGCCGGCGCTTTCGTGCTCGGTGCTGGTCGGCAGCAGCGGAATCTTGACGTCGATGCGGCCGGGGCGCTTCAGGTCGACCTCGATCAGGTCGGGACGCGAACTGGCCAGGATCCACATCACCCGGCCGCGGTTCTTACCGTCGCTCATCTCCTGCGCGATCATCGAATACAGCCGACCCGACAGACCACTGTCGCCGCTGCCGGCATCGCGCTTGCCGAGGGTCTGGTCGGCCTCGTCGACGAACACGATGCAGCGGCCGAGCGCACGGATCAGGCGGAAGATCTTCTCCAGATTGCCCTCGCTCGATCCGACCCAGCGGTCGCGGAAGTTCTTCAGCTTCACCACCGGCACGCTGGCCTCACCGGCCAGACACTCGACCAGAAAGGTCTTGCCCGTACCGACCGGGCCACAAAAGATATAGCCCATCGGCAGCGCGCGCAGGTCGGCACTGCGCCACAGTGCCATGTCCTGGCGCAGCCAGACCTTGAGCGCGTCCTGGGCGTGGTAGTCATCAAGCGTGCGCTCGCTGCGGATGAACTCGATGAGGCCGGCAGCATCGTTCTCGATCATGCCTTTGCGGACATTGATCCAGTCGGCATCGCCCAGCACCTGACCGACATGCGCACGCCGCCGCACCAGCGACTGCAGCGCGCTCAAGGAAACACCGGCCAACTGCTGCGCCACCTCGGCGCCCTGCCCTGCATCGAAGGCCGACGCATGATCGACCCGCAGCTGCGCGACCGCCTGCTCGATGTCGGGTGCCTGCGGCAGCGGCAGCTGCACGCGCTCGATGCGCGGGTTGGTGGCCACCAAGGGGTGCAGGTCGTGCAGGTTGTCGGCGATCAGCAGGCTGACGAAGGGCAGCTCGGCGAACGGCGATTCACCGGCCCAGTCGCGGACCAGGCTGGCCAGGCTGGCGGTCTCGAAATCGCCGGCACGGCTGGCCGGCAGAAACTGATCAGCGCCGCGCAGCAGCACAGCGACGGCCTCGGGCTCACCGCGGCCGAGCGCCTTCAAGTTGGCGCGGTAGCGCAGGTAGCGGCTGACCAGCTCGACCGCGGCGCGCGGCGCGTGCCCGACCGTGCTGATCTGCGCCGCGCCCGGCCAGGATTGGAACGCCTCACTGGCGCGCAGCACCGACAGACCATTGCCGGGATCGAACACGAACACCAGCGGAAAACCCGCCAGCAGGCGTGCCTCCAGGTACTCGACCAATCCGACCAGACGTCCGTTCAGCACGTAGCGATCAGCCACGTTGCCGTGCAGCACGAACTGACCGTGGGCACCGCTTTCGTAGGCGAGTTTGAGGGTTTGGGCCCAGGACGGTAAGGACATGGTGTTCGTGCTCAAGTTGGTGGCCTGCCTGGTGATCGTTGCCTGGGTGCGGAGTGTGCTTCTCAAGCGCCTCTCCTGGTGGGAGAGGGGTCGGGGTAACGGTCCGGCCGTGGCCCGCGCCACCAAGCCTGCGAAGCGTGCATCGCGAAGATCCTGCCTATCGAACCCGAGAGGACACCCCGCCCTCTCCCCGACCCCTCTCCCGACGGGAGAGGGGCTCAGCGCGGCAGTTCCCACCTCGCTCAGTGACCGCTGTCGCCCAGCGCTGCCAATCCCTTTGATGACCCGGCGTAGAGCGTGAGACCACCCACTCGAACAACCGGGAACCCAAGCGAAGATCGAGCTTCGGTGGGCCAGGGCTCGCCCTATGGAGGAGCGGAGGGCCCAAGGTCGAAGCCAAACCCGCGCACTTCCCCGGTCACCTCGACTCTCCAACCCCGAATCCCTGCCCCTACTGCGCCTGCTGCTCCGACTGCGGTCCAGCACTCGTCCCCATGCTGCGCGCAGCCGGCGCTGCGACGGGCGCCGCCTGTCCGGGCAGGCTGATGCCTTCGGCGGCGGCGAAGTCGGCCAACGCCTGCGACGCGAGTGCATCCATCTCGGCCTGTTTGACGTTGACCTCGGTCATGTCCAGCGAGTCCTTGGCGACGCGGGCGCGTCCGGCGGCGCGGTTGCGCTCTTCCTCAACCATTTCGTGCAGGCGATTCAGGGTGTCGCCGGAGCCGCCGATCGTGCCGATCATGCCGGCCGCCATCTCGTTCATTTCGGCCACCGCGGACTTCATGCGCATGTCGTTGATCGCGCCCTTGAGCGAGTCGATCTTGGCGCGCGCGGCCTGCACGGCGACGTCGCGGGCCTTGATCAGGTTCTGGTAGGTCTCTTCGGCCGAGGACATCTGGCTGCGGTTTTCGCCAAGCTCACGGGTGACGGTCTGCAGACGCAGCGCGTACTGCGCGGCCGCCTGCTGGTTGCCGGCGCGCAGATGCGCGGTAGTGCTGGCGCGCAGTTCCGATTCGTCGCGTTCCAGCTTGCGCACCTGTGAGATCAGGCGCTCGACCAGGCCAGCGTGCGCGGCCAGGCTCTGGTTGTAGTTGCCGATCTGCTTGCGCAGGTTCTCCTGCTCAAGTTCCAGCAGGGCTTCGGGGTTGCGCTTCTCGATTCCCTTGATGAACAGGGAAAAGAAGCCGCGAACGATATTGGCAAGGCGACCGAACATGGCGACTCCGGGTGTGGCCCGCGATCGGGCATTGATGATGGGAAGGCTTGCTGCAGGCCTGGAGGCCGGACGCAGCGCGCCGGAAGCTGTGACGGCGACACGTTACCGCGTCGGGCCAGCGTGAAAAAGCCTGAGCCGCCGCGGTTGACTAGAAACCGAAGCGCAGCAGCTGGTCGATGGCGAAGGGTTCGCGCACGTTGACGTCGGTCGAACAGGCCTGAAAGCGCCGATCAACCGGCCAGTGCAGCAGGAACAGTGGCCGCGTGCCGGTTTCACGCATGGCTGCCGACAGCAGGCCCAGCGCTTCGCGATCGTTGTAGAAGGTTTCGGCGATGATCAGTGGCATATCGCCCAAACCGATCCGCTGCAGACGGTCGACAATTCGGCGGTAAAGCTCGCCCTCGTCGACACCGTCACGACCGTAGATGTCGAAGGCCAGCGCGCCGGGATAGATCCGCTCGCCACCGTTCATGCGATACACGTAGGAGGTGTGCTCGATGCGCGCGCGCAGACGGTCGGGATCACTGTCTGAAATCGACGAAAACCCGACCGAGCGCTCGGGTCCGAACACGCTGACGTAGTTCTGCCACAGGCGATTCGCATAGCGGCTCCACGCCTCGTTGTCGGGCTCGGTGGGGAACAGCAGCAGTTGGCCCAGCACACGCGCAAAACGTGCCCGCGGCATGCCCTCGGTCATCAGATCGACCCGCCAATCCAGCCCCGAGGCGGCGGCGATCGGCACGACGTTGGCGATCAGGTTCCAGTTCTCTTCAAACACCTCGGCATCGAAGCTGGACCAGCGCGCCGGGTCGTTGATGCCCTGCGGATGAAAGCGCAGCAGCAGCTGGGCAAAGCCGGCATCGCGAATGTCGGACAGGAGATCGGCCAGATTCTGGCGGATGCGTGGGTGCAGATTGCCGCCGGTAGAGTCCAGCAGGGTGCCGTTGTCCCACACTCCCTCGATGGTGGTTCCGGGCGCGCGAAAGTGGAAGATGCCGATGGCGATACTCTCGGCGCCGCGCGCGCGCTGCTCGATCAGCTGCTGCAGCACGCGCTCGCGAACGCCCGGCCGATGCAGCTTGGACAACACCGAGAACTCGCCGGGATCGCAGTTCTCATCCAGATCGAACCAGTTGAAATTGATGCCCGGCCCGGCCTCGGTGCTGAGCCGACCGGACGGCGCATCGGCCAGCCCGCCGGCCTGCCCCAGGCGCTCGCCACGCGGCCGGTTGATCTCGAACGCAAGCCCTGATGGACCGCCCCGCAGCTGCGGATACACCGGCGCCGCAATCGTGAGATCGCCGCTGCCGTCGGCCCACAGCTCCCAGCGCACTGGTTCGGCCTGTGCGGCAGTCACCGTGGCCAACAGCACGGCCGCCAAGCCGACACTGCGTGTCAAAGCACGCAGGCGGCTGGCGGATTCAGAATGCATTGATCCCAGTGACCTCGCGGCCCACAACCAGCTGGTGCACGGTTTCCGTGCCCTCATAGGTGATCACCGATTCCAGATTCAGCGCATGGCGGATCGGGCAGTACTCGGTAGTGATGCCGGCGCCGCCGAGGATGTCGCGCGCCTCGCGGGCGATGTCGAGCGCGATCCGGCAGTTGTTCCACTTCGCCATCGAGACCTGGGTCGGCTGCATCTTGCCGGCATCCTTCAGGCGGCCGAGCTGCAGCACCATCAGCTGGGCCAGGGTGATGCGCCGGGCCATCTCGGCCAGCTTGATCTGCACCGCCTGGGTAGCCGCGATCGGGCGGTTGAACAGAATCCGCTCTTTGGCGTAATTGCTGGCCTCGGTGAAGCAGGCGATGGCGGCGCCGATCGGGCCCCAGGTGATGCCGTAGCGCGCCTGGGTCAGGCAGCCCAGCGGGCCTTTCAGACCCTTGACGTTGGGCAGGCGCTGACGATCGTTGACGCGGACGTTGTCGAAGAACAGCCCGCTGGTGACCGACGCGCGCAGGCTCATCTTGCGATGGATCTCCTGGGCGGTGAAGCCTTTGCTATCGGTCGGAACGATGAAGCCCTGGATGCCGTCTTCGGTCATCGCCCAGACGATCGCGATCTGCGCCAGGTTGCCATTGGTGATCCACATCTTGGCGCCGTTGATGACCCAGTCGTCACCGTCGCGCTTGGCATGGGTTTTCATGTTGGCCGGGTCGGAGCCGCCGTGCGGTTCGGTCAGGCCGAAGCAGCCGATGATCTCGCCGCGCGCCATGCCCGGCAGGTACTGCTGGCGCTGCTCATCGGTGCCGTAGGCGTAGATCGGATACATGCACAGCGAGCTCTGCACCGAGACGAAGCTGCGGATGCCGGAATCACCGCGCTCCAGCTCTTGGCAGATCAGGCCGTAGCTGACTGCATTCAGGCCTGCACAGCCGTACTGCTCGGGCAACGAGGAACCCAGCAGGCCGAGCCCGGCGATCTCCGGGACCAGCTCCTTCGGGAAGCGCCCCTGATCAAAGCAGTCGCCGATGATCGGCAGTACACGCTCATCAGTGAAGCGGGCGACGGTGTCCTGCACCGCGCGCTCCTCGTCGGTGAGCAGGGAGCGGACATCGAACAGATCGGAGGGATTGAGGGGCATGGGAGCGCTGACAGGCGGGGGATGAGCCGCGAATTGTAGCGGACGGGGTCTTCGCAGGTATCAAGGGGGCGTGGAGCGGGCTGGAGCTGTTTCGGGATTCGGGATTCGAAGCCGGCGGTGCAAAGGCTGCTCAAGCTTGGCCGCCGCGCCCGTCTGAAGCGCGCACCCGAGAGGCTGGCGAGGCTGAGCCCCTCTCCCGACGGGAGAGGGGTTGGGGTGAGGGGCCGAGCGGAGCACGGAGAAGAACTGCACGACGGACTACCAGCCCCGACTTCCGGCAGACCCGCCCATCCCCTCCGTCCCCTAACATCGACCAAGGGGATTCGCGCCGATTCGCGGCGCCGTTGCGACACCAACCAGGGGAAGTCCATGTCCGTTCACCACCGCCGCGCCCAGTTCGGCCTGCTCGCCGTTTCACTCATCGCCGCGCTCGCCGCCCAGGCCGCGCCGCAGGTCATGCACTGCGGGCAGGTGTTCGATGCCAACAGCGCGCGTCTGCTGGGCGCGCACAGCCTGGTTGTCGAGGACGGACGGATCACCCAAGTCAGCGAAAACCGAGTGGAAGCGAGCAGCCTGGGCAGCGACGCAACGGCGATCGACCTCTCCGGCCACACCTGCCTGCCCGGCCTGATCGACATGCACGTGCACCTCGGTTCGCAGACCAGCCCGGCGGCGTACTCCGAGGGTTTCCGCATGAACCCGGAGGACTACGCGCTGCGCTCGGTCGGCTATGCGGAAACCACGCTCAAGGCCGGGTTCACCACGGTGCGTGATCTGGGCGGGCTGCAGACGATCGCCCTGCGCAACGCCATCAACGAGGGCCGCGTCGTCGGCCCGCGGATCTTCGCCGCGGGCAAATCGCTGGCCACCACCGGCGGCCATGCCGACCCGCGCAACGGCATCAATCGTGAACTGGCGGAATCACTTGGCTGGCCGGGGCCGGAGGAAGGCGTCGTCGCCGGGCCGTACGAGGCCCGCCGCGCCGTGCGTCAGCGCTACAAGGAAGGCTCGGATGTGATCAAGCTCACCGCCACCGGCGGTGTGCTGAGTTTCGCCAAGAGCGGCGACAATCCGCAGTTCATGGAGGACGAGATCCGCGCGGTCGTCGAAACCGCGCGCGACTACGGCTTCAAGGTGGCCGCCCACGCCCACGGCAAGGAGGGCATGCGCCGGGCAGTGGCTGCCGGGGTCGACTCGATCGAGCACGGCACCTACATGGACGAAGACGTATTCGCGCTGATGCGCGAGAAGGGCACCTGGTATGTGCCGACCATCTCGGCCGGCGTGTTCGTCAGCGAGAAGGCCCGCGAGATCGGCTACTACCCCGAGATCGTGCGGCCGAAGGCCGAGCGCATCGGCGCCCTGATCCAGGCCACCGCCGGCCGCGCGCAGGCGGCCGGGGTGAAGATCGCGTTCGGCACCGATGCGGGCGTGTTCCCACACGGCGACAACGCGCGCGAATTCGTGTTGATGGTCGAAGCCGGCATGCCCGCCAACCTGGCCCTGCAGAGCGCCACCCGCAATGCGGCGGAGCTGCTCGGCGAGTCGGCCAGCCTCGGCAGCCTCGAAGTCGGCAAGTACGCCGACGTGGTGGCGGTTGCCGGCAACCCGCTGGAGAACATCGCCTTGATGCGCGAGGTGCAGTTTGTGATGAAGGCCGGCGCGGTGGTCAAGGCACCCTGAATCCGACCAAGTGATGCAGTGACTCGCCCCGCAGGCGCCCTCCGCCTGCGGGGACCAATGCGCTGGCGCAATTTCGCTTCGGCCCGTGCAATGGCGGTACAGACCTCGACTCCGCAACCGCACCATCGCGTCGGTCAGATTCGACGCACCGCTGTGCTCGCGTCGCGGCCAAGGGCGTTTCGCTCGCCAGCGGCTCGATGCACAGCGCTACCAAGCGCAGGTGCTGCGGACACGAAGCCGCGGAATTTCGCTTCGGCGGAGCGGTGACGGCGCGCTGCATGCGCAGCCGCGGCAGCTGGAAGTGGTCGGGTTCGGCTCGGGTATAGTCGCAGCCCCGGCGGCCGTAGACCGCCTGCGACGGACTGAGACCTGCCGATGAGCCAGACCCCAGCGGTGCCCGCCAAGCGCTCCGCCATCGACACCTTTCTGAACATTGTCGAGCGCGGCGGCAACTTGCTGCCGCACCCGGCCACGCTGTTCGCGATTCTCGCCGTGCTGGTGGTGGTGGCCTCGGGCATCGCCGCACAGTTCGACCTGGTGGTTCAGCACCCGTCCACCGGTGCGGACGTGCGCCCGGTCAATCTGATGAGCATCGAGGGCTTGCATCGCATCCTTGGCGGGCTGGTCACCAACTTCACCAGCTTCGCGCCGCTCGGCACCGTGCTGGTGGCCCTGATCGGCATTGGCGTGGCCGAGCATTCCGGCCTGATCGGCGCTTCACTGCGGCTGCTGGTGCTGAACTCGCCGCGCATGTTGCTGACCCCGATCCTGGTGTTCGCTGGCGTGATGTCGAACATGGCCAGCGAGATCGGCTATGTGCTGCTGGTGCCGCTGGCCGGGTTGATCTTCATCTCGGCCGGGCGTCATCCCATCCTGGGTATGGCGGCAGCCTTTGCCGGTGTGTCGGGTGGCTACTCGGCCAACCTGCTGATCGGGACCATCGACCCGCTGCTGTCGGGGCTTTCGCAGGAAGCGGCGCGCATCGTCGACCCCAACTACACGGTCAGCCCGCTCGCCAACTGGTACTTCATGGCCGTCTCAACGCCAGTTATCACCCTGCTGGGCTGGTTCGTGACCGAGAAGATCATTGCGCCACGCTTTCCGGACCCGGCATCTCAGGCATCCGAGGGCACCGAGTCGCATGAGGATCAGCATCTCAAGCCCGAAGAGAAGCGCGGCATCAAGGCTTCCCTGGTGGCTGTCACTGGGCTCACTCTGTTGCTGTTCTGGGGTGCGATGTCGCCTGGCGCCATTCCGGGCGCCGGGTTCCTTCGCATCAATGGGGAAACGGATCTTCTGCAAGCGCTGGCACCGCTGCTACACGGCGTAGTCGCCATCATCTTCCTGTACGGCGTGGTCGCCGGCATTGCCTACGGCGCCTTCGCCGGCACCATCAAGAACGACAACGACGTGATCAAGGGCATGAGCGCCAGCATGGCCACGCTCGGCACCTACCTGGTGCTGGTGTTCTTCGCTGCCCAGTTCGTCGCCTTCTTCAACTGGACCCAGTTGGGGCTGATCGTTGCGGTCGAAGGTGCGCGCAGCCTGCAGGCCACCGGGCTGTCGGCGGTGCCGCTGTTCATCGGCTTCATCCTGCTCACCGCCTTCCTGAATCTGTTCATGGGTTCGGCCTCGGCGAAGTGGGCCTTGATGGCGCCTGTTTTCGTGCCGATGTTCATGCTGCTGGGCTATTCGCCCGAGCTCACCCAAGTGGCCTACCGCGTCGGCGACAGCGTCACCAACATCATCAGCCCGATGATGAGCTACTTCGCGCTGATCATCGCCTTCCTGCAGCGCTACGAACCCAAGGCCGGCATCGGCACGGTGGTCTCGGTGATGCTGCCCTACTCGTTCGTGTTCCTGATTGGCTGGTCGATCATGTTCGTGATCTGGCTGGTGTTCGGCCTGCCGATCGGGCCGGATGCGCCCTTGAACTACGTGCCGGCCGCAGCGCCCGCCATCCCCTGACGCAAGTCGAGCCCGCCCACCATGCACAACCCCAACCACCCTGGCGCGCCGATCGCCCCGTTCTGGGAACGGTTGCGCGCGATCACCACTTATCCGTTCCGCGGCGACGCGCTGTTCACCCTGCTGATCCTCAGCGCAGCGCAGCTGCTGACGGCGATTCCGGTGCTGGGCCTCTTCATTTGGCTGTTCCTGCTGCTGGCGGCCTACAAGTACGCCTTCAGCGTGCTGCGCGAGACCGCCAACGGGCACATGGAATCGCAGATCGGCGTGCTGGAAGCGCCGGATTCGGTGGTGTTCAAGTTCGCCGGCCTGAACATTCTGATGGTGCTGATGCTGGTGCCGGTGTTCGCCCTGCTCGGCCCGGTCGCAGGCCTGCTGGCGTTCGGCTTGATCACCCTTGTGCAGCCGGCGGCGATCATGTCGCTGGCGATGGATGAGAGCCTGCCGAACGCGCTGAATCCGTCGACCTGGTTCAGCATCATCGGCCGCGTCGGCCTGCCCTACGGCCTGCTGTGGCTGTTGCTGCTGGTGTTCCAGATCAGCGCCGGCAATGCCGAAGACTGGCTCGACCGCTTCATGCCCGGCGTGCTGGCCACCGTGCTCGCCCAGGCCGCGTTTCTGTGGGGCCTGTTCGGTACGTTTCATCTGATGGGCTACCTGCTGTACCAGTTCCACGAGGAACTCGGCTTCGAGCCCAATCGCCACACCCAGGTCGCTGATGTGCCGCGCAACCGCGAGAACGAACTGGTAGCGGCCGCCAGCGCCCGCGTGCGCGATGGCGACAGCGAGGGCGCAATGGCCCTGCTGCGCGAGGAGATGCGCGAACGCGCGCTCAGCATGCCGGCGCACGAGCTGTATCGACGTCTGTTGCGTACGCAGGGCAACAAAGAGGAACTGCTCACCCACGGCCGCAGCTTTCTGCATTTGCTGATGGCCGAAAAGCAGGACCGCAAGGCGATCGGCCTGGCCCGCGAATGCCTCGATTCCGATCCGGCGTTCGCCCCGCTCGACGCTCAGGACGGCCTGCGTCTGGCCGATCGCGCCGAGCAGATGAGCCAGCACAAGCTGGCGGTCGATGTGTTGATCGGCACCGCCCGCAGCCACCCGCGCGAACCGGCCGGCACCGAAGCCGCTCTGCGCGCGGCGCAGCTGCTACGCGAGCGCTACGACCGCGCCAACGACGCACGCCAGCTGCTCGAGTTCGTCCACGCCAACTGCAAGAACGAAGACCGCCGCGGGCAGTTGGCGGCGGCGATGGCGTAGCCGGCGACACTCCGCAACGCCCTCATCAGCAGAACACGCCTGCGAGTGGGGCGCCGTCCGCCCACGCGACCGCTACAACTGAAGTAGCGCCCGGCGACAGCAGTGAGATCGCGTCACGACGACGCGCATCAGGCCGGGGCATGCGCCACTTCAGGGCAGCTCCTCACCTGCGAGCTTGAGTTTGGCGAAACTGCGAGGGCCGGCGCTGGCTTGATCCAAGGCGAACACCTCGCGATCGACGCAGCGGCGCAGGCGGATGTCGATGAGGGTGGTTTCGTTGGGGCGAATCGCCTGCCGCAGCAGCTTAGGGTCGGCGTGGATGGCGCCAGCTCGGAAGTGCACGAAGCCGTGCTCCGGGCGCGGCCGCAGATGCAGGCCCAGGCGGTCGATACCGGGGTGGCGCACGCGCAGTGCGCAGCTGGGATCGCGCGGATCAGCCAAGGCCTCACTGCCGGCCATCAGATCGTGGTTGAAGAAGAGACTCAGCGTGCTGCGCATGCGGCTGTTGCGCTGGCGATCACGCAGGAAACCCTCTGGCAGAAGATCGGGGCTGTCGTTCAAACCGGTCAGCAGCAGATCGAAATCCGCCAGCGCATGGCCCTCGCTGTCGCGCACGCGGAAAATCACCAGACTGCTGCGGTCGTGCACATACACGCGGTCGGGCAGCACCGGCACAGGCTCGATCTCGATCTGCTCGGCCTGCTGGATAGCCGCGGTGTCGTCCGCAAAGCGCTGGACGAGATCCGCGTACTGCGCCGGTGTCTCGACCGCCAGGCTGCGCAGGATGGCGTCAACCACCTGCCCGCCCTGCCCGCCGGGCTGAGCCTCGACGCTGCGCAGGATGCCGTGCGCCTTGCCCGAGTGCGCGGCACCGGCAATCAGGCGGAATGCTGTCTGTGGGGCGCGCTTCATTGCACCCACTGGCACCAGCAGGCGGTCGTTGCCGCTGCGGCCCTGCTCCAGGCTGAGCAGGGCCGAATTCAGATTGGTCGAGGGCACCCGCACTACGCCGTCGGAGCCGAGCTCGCCGGTGTAGCTGTTGAGATGGTCGTAGAGCTTGCGGTCGATGCGCTGGCCGGTCAGCACGATGGGATACACGCCGCGCCCATCGTCACCACCGGGCACGCCGAAGCGGCCGCGTATCCAGGCTTCGTTGAGCGTCCAGGCCTCAGGGCTGCCCTGCTCCAGCCAGTCAAGCACGCCGGCACCGGGCTCGACGCCCTGGGTGAGCGACTTCAAACGGCTGAGGCGGCCCTTGCCCAGCTGGGCCAGCGCGCTGCCGAAGTTGGCCGGCGCCAGCATGATCAGATGGCTCATCGGGCACGGCGCTGCATCACGCGGCTCGGCATGAAAGCGCCACCACCACTCACGCGCCAGCGGCCCGCCGGTGCTGTGGGTAATCATGGCGAAGCGCTTGCCTTGTGCGATCAACCCACCCAGCTCGCGCTGCAGCGCGGCCTGCATCGCGCGGGCAAGATCCTCCATCCGGACTTCGTCGTGGAAGGACACGTAGCGACCGAGGTGCAGCGCATGCTGCGGCAGCGGCCTACCGCCTGCGGACAGCTCGGCCGCCAGCCGCTCCGGCAGACCGCCATAGGTGTCGGTGCTGGTGACCGACCAACCGTGGAGAAACACCAGCGCATCAGGCATCGGCATGCCAACTCTCAGCTTGGTCGGAGAGTGAACAGCCTAGTGTAGTGATTCGTCCTTGGCGAACAGTCGATACGAGTGGCTTTGCGTGGCTGGCAAGGCGCGACGACGAGTCATAGCAGCGCGATCGCGAGGGGGACCGAGCGAAGCGAAGGCGCAGCCGCGAAGCGGCCGAACAACTCCGCCAGCCGCGCAAAGACGCCGCAGCGACGTTCGATCAAGGGCGAAACACCGCACTCGCAGCCTGTCGGCGCGAACTCCGCAGTCAGTTCAAGGCGGGCTCGATGAAGCCGAGCAGTGCCTGCATGAACTCCTGCGGGTGGGTCTCCATCGGGTTGTGTCCGGCCGCGTCGATCCAGTGCAGCTGCGCGCGCGGCAGTTGCTGCTGGGTGCGCGTCGCCATCTCCGCAGGGATCCAGCGGTCCTGCCGGCCCCAGACGATCAGCACCTGTTCTGGCAGGGCGGCGAGATCGATCGCGGGCTCGCTCGGGGCGCGGCGCAGGATCCGCGGCGCGGTGCCCGCCAGCAGCAGCGGCGTGCGATAGCCATCAACCTCGGCCTCGGTCGGCGCGCGCCCGTAGGCGCCGGCCAGGGTCGCCGCGAAGCGCTCGGGTTGCAGCATGTGGTAGTGCGCGGCAACTTCAGCCCAGCGGCCCAGCGGCGGTATCGCCAGCAGATGCGTGAGCAGCCCGGGCTTGCGGTAGCGACCGCCGAGCCCGCCATCGACCAGCACCAGCGCGGCTGCGCTGTCGCCAAGTGCGAGGCTGACCTGCGCCGCCACGCTGGCGCCCATCGAATGGCCAACGGCAACCACCGGCAGCGCGCCGGCTTCGTCGGCAACAATGGTCGCCACGCAGTGCGCAATCGGCCGATCCGGGCTGGTGCGGTCGCTGTAGCCGTAGGGCGGAAGGTCCACCGCCAATACTTCGTAGCCGGCTTCAGCCAGGGCCGGGCCGGTCAATCGCCACGAGAACGTCGAACCGGCGAAGCCGTGAATCAGCAGCACCCGCGCGCGCGCCGGAGCCTGCCCGGGCGACCAGCGCTGCACGTGCCAGCGCAGGCCGCAGACATCGGCGTGACGGCCGTTGACGAAGGGCGACTTCTTCGGCACGGGCTCGCGCGCCGGCATCGGCACCAGGTACGGAGCGATGCACGCCACCACCACCAGTCCGCACAGGACGTAGCCGATCTGTTTGAGCCAGCGCATGGATGTTCCGCCAGTGAATGGACGCGCGAGCATGCCAGCCTGCCTGCGCCGCGACCAGTGCGACCCGGCCAACGCCTGCACCAGACTGGAAGCGCATCCGTGGCGCACAGGCAGCGGATAGAATCGCCACCATGTCCGACCTCGCCCTGCTGCTGTTTGGCGCCGCCTTCGTCAACAACTTCGTGCTGGCGAAGTTTCTGGGCCTGTGCCCGTTCATGGGCGTGTCGACGAGGCTCGACGCAGCCTGGGGCCTGTCGCTGGCGACCGCCTTCGTGCTGACCCTGTCGGCCGGGCTGTCGTGGTCGCTGCAGACCTGGCTGCTGACGCCGCTGGGGCTCGACCATCTGCGCACGCTGGGCTTCATCCTGGTGATTGCGGCCGTGGTGCAGTTCACCGAGCTGCTGATGCGCGCGCGTGCGCCGCTGCTGTACCGGGTGCTGGGCCTGTACCTGCCGCTGATCACCACCAACTGCGCCGTGCTCGGCGTCGCCCTGCTGAACGTGCAGGCCCGCCACAGCCTGATGGAAGCCCTGCTCTATGGGTTCGGCGCGGCGATCGGATTTGCGCTGGTGCTGCTGCTGTTTGCAGCGATGCGCGTTCGCCTGGCCAGTGCAGACGTGCCGGCCAGCTTCCGCGGCAGCCCGATCGGCCTGATTACTGCCGGGCTGATGGCGCTCGCGTTCATGGGATTTGCCGGCATCGATGCAAACTGATCTTATTGCCGCCCGCCCGACCCATCGCTGTCACCCATCCGTCATAAAAGGTACTCAGACTTTGAAGATCCTCCGCAGAGACACCTTCATGAATTCGAGCCTTCGCCTGCTGGCCCTGAGCGCACTGATCACACTCGGCCTGAGCGCCTGCAACTCCGAGTCGCCGTCGACCACGCCCCCGGCCGGAACCGCCGCGGCGCCAGCAGAGGGCACGCAGGCACAGGCGCAGCAGCTGACCGGCGCCGGCTCGACGTTTGTGTTTCCGGTGCTGTCGCGCTGGTCGGCTGAGCACAACCGCCTGACCGGGGCGCAGGTCAACTACCAGTCCATCGGCTCCGGCGGCGGCATCGCCCAGGTCAAGGCCGGCACGGTTGACTTCGGCGCCAGCGACAAGCCGCTGTCGCCGGCCGAACTCGCTGAATCCGGCCTGGTGCAGTTCCCGCTGGTGATCGGTGGAGTGGTGCCGGTGGTGAATCTGGAAGGCGTCCAGCCCGGTCAGATCCGTTTCACCGGCCCGCTGCTGGCGGATATCTACCTGGGCAAGGTGGTGCGTTGGAACGATCCCAAGATCGCCGCCATCAATGAAGGCGTCGCCTTGCCTGACGCCGAGATCCAGGTGGTGCATCGCTCCGACGGTTCGGGCACTACGTTCAACTTCAGCAACTATCTGACCAAGGTCAGCCCGGACTGGGCGGCCAAGGTCGGCGAAGGCACCTCACTGTCCTGGCCCAAGGGCGTGGGCGGCCGCGGCAACGAGGGGGTGGCCGCATTTGTGCAACAACTGCCCAACTCGATCGGCTACGTCGAACTGAGCTATGCGCTGCAGACCGGCGGGGTGTACGGCGCGGTGCAGAACGCTGCCGGCAATTTCGTGGTGCCTTCTGCCGTCAGCTTCCAGGCCGCGGCGGAAAGCGCCGACTGGACGACCGCGCAGGATTTCAATCTGGTGATCACCCAGCCGCCGGGCGAGCAGGCCTATCCGATCGCCGCCTCGGTGTTCGTGCTGATGCCGAAAGTGGTGAAGGACACCGCACGCCAGAAGGCCGCGCTGGAGTTCTTCCAGTGGGCGCTGCAGAGCGGCCAGCCGATGGCGGCCGAACTCGATTACGTCGCCCTGCCGGAACCGCTGGTGCAGCAGGTCAAGGCCTACTGGGCAGCGCAGCTCGCATTCCCGGCGGGCGGCTGATCGCTGCGTCCGCGGCACAGCCCCCTGATCCGCACGAGCCTGCCCATGCATGTTGAATCTGCTTCTCCCACCGCGGCACCGGCGGACGATCGTTCGAGCCGTGATGCTCGCGCCGACCGGCTGTTCAAGTACACCGTAGCGGCCGCCGGATTCTTCGTCCTGCTGACCTTGGCAGGCATCGCGTTGTCGATGCTCTGGGGCGGCGTCGATGCGCTGGCCGAGTTCGGGCCGGGCTTCTTCGTCTCCACCGAATGGAACCCGGTCGAACGCAAGTTCGGCGCGCTGGTGGCGATCTACGGCACCCTGGTGACCTCGCTGATCGCGATCGTGATCGCCGTGCCGGTGAGCTTCGGCATCGCGCTGTTCCTGACCGAGGTCGCACCCGGCTGGCTGCGCGGGCCGGTCAGTTCGGCGATTGAACTGCTGGCGGGCATCCCGTCGATCATCTACGGCATGTGGGGCCTGTTCGTGTTCGTGCCGGTGATGGGCCAATACGTCAACCCGTGGCTGGACACGCATCTGGGCGATGTGCCGGTCATCGGCGCGCTGTTCTCTGGCCCGCCGCTGGGCTTGGGCATGCTGACCGCCGGCATCGTGTTGGCGATCATGATCATTCCCTTTGTCAGCTCGGTGATGCGCGAGGTGTTTCTGACCGTGCCGGCGCGCCTGAAGGAATCGGCCTACGCGCTCGGCTCAACCACCTGGGAAGTGGCCTGGGACATTGTCCTGCCCTATACCCGATCGGCCGTCGTCGGCGGCATCTTCCTCGGCTTGGGCCGCGCCCTTGGCGAGACCATGGCGGTGACCTTCGTGCTGGGTAACGCGCATCGAATCTCGGCCTCACTGCTTGAACCCGCCAACTCGATCACCGCGACGATCGCCAATGAGTTCGCCGAGGCCAGCGATCCGCTGCACATGAGTTCACTGCTGACCCTGGGCTTCCTGCTGTTCGTGATCACCTTCATCGTGCTCAGTCTGGCGAAACTGATGCTGCTCGGTCTCAAGCGTCGGGAGGGCAACTGATGAGCAACTCCATCTATATTCGGCGCAGCATCCGCAACGCGCTGGCGATGAGCTTCGCGACCGGCGCAACCGTGTTCGGGTTGTTCTGGCTGGTGTGGATCCTTTGGACCACGCTCGGTCGCGGCATCGATGCCCTCGATCTCGCCCTGTTCACCGAGATGACTCCCCCACCCGGCCAGGCCGGCGGCATGGCCAATGCGCTGTTCGGCAGCGTGGTGATGAGCCTGCTGGCGGTGGCACTGGGCGCACCGATCGGCATCGCCGCCGGCACCTTTCTGGCCGAGTACGCCAACAAGCGCCTGCTCGGCGAAGTGATCCGGTTCGTCAACGACATCCTGCTGTCGGCGCCGTCGATCGTGATCGGCCTGTTCGTCTATGCCCTGCTGGTGCGCAGTACGCGCTTCTCGGCGATTGCCGGCGCGATCGCCCTGGCCTTCATCGTCCTTCCTGTGGTCGTACGCACAACCGATGAAATGCTGCGGCTGGTGCCGGCACAGATGCGCGAGGCTGCGCTGAGCCTTGGCATCCCGCAGTGGAAGGTCACCGTGCACGTGCTCTACCGCGCCGCGCTGCCAGGCATCGTCACCGGCGTGCTGCTGGCGCTGGCGCGAATCTCGGGTGAGACGGCACCGCTGCTGTTCACCGCTTTCTCCAACCAGTACTGGAGCACCGACCTCACCAGCGCGATGGCGAATGTGCCGGTGGTAGTGTTCCAGTTCGCGATGAGCCCGTTCCCCGCCTGGCAGGCGCTGGCCTGGTCGGGCGCGCTGGTCATCACTCTCTTCGTGCTGGTCCTGAGCCTGCTGGCGCGGGCCATCCTGCTTCGCAATACGGTGCGCAATGACTGAGCTTGCCAATCCCGCCGCGGCACCTGCCGCTGCCACCTCGACGCCGCCGGCCGGCAGCGCCAGCAAGATGGAAGTTCGCGGGCTGAACTTCTATTACAGCGGCTCCCAGGCGCTCAAGGATATCCACCTGCCGATCCCCGAGAAAAAGGTGACCGCGCTTATTGGACCGTCCGGCTGCGGCAAATCGACCCTGCTACGCTGCATGAATCGGATCTACTCGATCTATCCGGGCCTGCAGGCCACCGGCGAAGTGCTGCTGGACCAGAGCAATATCCTCGATCCGAAGTACTCGCTGAACCGCCTCCGCAGCAAGGTCGGCATGGTGTTCCAGAAACCCGTGCCGTTTCCGATGTCGATCCGCCAGAACGTCGCCTGGGGCATCCAGCACCACGAGCGCCTGTCACGCGATGGGACCGAAGCACGGGTCGAATCGGCGCTACGCCAGGCGGCTCTGTGGGACGAGGTGAAGGACAAACTCGACCAGAGTGCGCTGGGTCTCTCGGGCGGCCAGCAGCAGCGGCTGTGCATCGCGCGCGCCGTCGCACTGAAGCCCGAAGTGATCCTGCTGGACGAGCCGACCTCGGCGCTGGACCCGATCGCCACCGGCAAGATCGAACAGCTGATCGCCGAACTCAAGCGGGATTTCACCATCGTCATCGTCACCCACAACATGCAGCAGGCCGGCCGCTGCTCGGACCGAACCGCCTTCATGTACATGGGCCAGCTGGTCGAGCACGGCGACACCGAGCAGCTGTTCACCAATCCCTCGAACCCGCAGACCGAGGGTTACATCACCGGCCGCTTCGGCTGAGGAGCGCGACCATGAGCATCAATGACCCGCACACCGTCCGCAGCTTTGACACCGAGCTGAAACGCCTGGGCGACGAACTGCAACGGATGGGCGAGCTCGCCTGCGCGCAGATCGCTGCGGCAGCCGCCGCACTGGCAGCACGCGATCTTGAGGCCGCCTCGACGGTGGTGGCCGCTGACCGCGCCATCGACCAGCTCGAAACCGACATCAGCCACGACGTGCTGCGCTTGCTGGCGCTGCGGCAGCCGGTGGCGCAGGACCTGCGCGAAGTGCTGGCGGCGCTGCGTATCGCCAGCGTGATCGAACGTATCGGCGACTACGCGGCCAACATCGCCAAACGCACCCGCGCGCTGACGGCTGCGGCCGACATTCCGGCGGCGCAGGGCCTGCCGGCTCTGGCGGCGCTGGCGATCGAACTGCTGCGCGACGCCATGGGTGCTTACGTGCAGCGCGACACTGCGCTGGCCTTGCAGGTGCGCCAACGCGATGCCGAACTCGATGCGCAGTTCACCACGCTGTTCGAATCGGTGCTCGCGCACATGGCGGCGAACCCCGCCAGCCTCACCGCTGGCGCGCACCTGCTGTTCATGGCCAAGAACATTGAACGCATCGGCGACCACATCACCGCGATCGCGGAGAACGTGTGGTTCATCGAGCAGGGCGAGGCCGCACTCGAAGCCCGCGACAAGCGGGATACCACCAGCAGCCTGGGTGGCTGAGCGCGCGCCGCGTGCGCGCAGGTTGCTAGGCCACCGGCCTGCCCGCACCGGCGCTCCACAGCGCATGCCAGTCTTCGGACGACAGCCGCAGCTGGGTGGCGGCAACGGCCTGGGCGATGCCCTCGATACGGCGCGTCCCGGTAATTGGAATCGGCCGGGTCGGATGCCGGCACACCCAGGCGTAGGCGACGGTGGCGATGTCGGAGTGCAGCTCGCCGGCGATGCGTTCAAGCTCAGCGCGCACCCGCAGGGCCTCGGCGCTGTCGCCGGTCAGCAGCCGGCCGCCGGCCAGCGGGCTCCAGATCATCGGCTGCACGCCTAGGCGCTGGCACTGGTCGAGCGTGCCGTCGTGCAGCACCTCGCGGCTGAGCGGACTCAGTTCGATCTGCTGGGTCACCAGTTCAACCGCGCTGTCCAGCAGCTCGAACTGACCCGGGCTGAAATTGGACATGCCAAACCGCAGCACCTTGCCGGCGCGCTGCAGACGCTCGAACACATGCGCGATCTCGGCCACGTCCATCAGCGGGTCGGGGCGGTGGATCAGCAGCAGATCGAGGTGATCGGTACGCAATGCGTGCAGGCTACGATCGACGCTGGCGACGATGTGCGCGGCCGAGGTGTCGTAGCTCTTGATCCGGTGCGCCGGTCGCGCCGATGAGACCAGCCGGATACCGCACTTGCTGGCCAGCTGGATCCGCGCACGCAAGCCCGGCGCGCGCGCCAGCGCTTCGCCGAACAGGGTCTCGACCGCGTAGCCGCCGTAGATGTCAGCGTGGTCGAAGCTGCTCACGCCGTGCTCGATGCAGGCCTCGATCCAGGCGATGCGGGCATCGACATCCAGCCCCCATTCGGCCATGCGCCAGCAGCCGGCGACCACGGGGCTGAGTCCGTGGAAGCGGGGGCGTGCCAAAGCGCGGCTGCTGTGGGTGTTCATCGTGCGCTCAAACCAGCTTGATCTCGCGCAGTCGTTCCATCAGGTACTCATGCGAGCTGATCGGCTGCGGGTAGCGATTCGGATTCTCCGCGCTGATGCACTGCGGCAGGGTCGCGATCATGAAATCCGGGTTCGGGTGCAGGAAGAACGGCGTCGAGTAACGCGGCTTGCGCGCGGCCTCACCCGGCGGGTTGACCACCCGGTGGGTGGTCGACGGGTACACGTGGTTGGTCAGGCGCTGCAGCATGTCGCCGATGTTGACCACGATGGTGTCGGCGTCCGCCGTGAATGCCACCCACTCGCCCTTGCGCGAGAGCACCTCCAGGCCGGCCGCCGATGCACCCACCAGCAGGGTGATCAGGTTGATGTCCTCATGCGCGCCGGCACGCACATTGGGGATGTCGTCGGCGGTGATTGGCGGGTAGTGGATCGGGCGCAGGATCGAGTTGCCAGAATTCGTTTTGTCAGCGAACCAGTCGGCCGGCAGGTCGATGTGCAGGGCCAGCGCCGACAGCACGCGCGAACCGAGCTGGTCGAGCGTGGTGTAGAGGCCGTAGGCGACTTCGCGGAACTCGGCGATCTCGCTCGGCCACAGGTTGGCCGGCATCACGTCGGCGTACTTCGAATCACGCGCGATCTCTCGGCCGACGTGCCAGAACTCCTTGAGATCGAAGTGCTTGGCGCCCTTGGCGGTTTCAATGCCGAACGGCGTGTAACCGCGTGCACCACCGCTGCCGGGCACGTGGTACTGCTTCTTGACCTCTTCAGGCAGGGCGAAGAAGCGCTGGAACACGTCATAGGCGCGGTCGATCTGCGCCTGCGCGATGCCGTGGCCGCGGATACCGCAGAAGCCCCACTCGCGATAGGCCGCGCCGAGATCGGCGACAAAGGCGGCGCGGTCGGTGTCGAAGCGGGTGATGTCGAGGGTGGGGATGGACATTTTGTTCGCCTTCGTTGAGGGCTGTGGCGGTGTGTATAGGGGCCGGGATTCGGGATTCGGGATTGAACTTTGCGGGACTGAGATGGACTTGATGGGTGCGCTGTCGCTGCGGATTCGGGTGCAAAGCGGTGAGCGAAGCCAGGGCCGTCGAACCTCCACGACATCTCCGGGCTCAACAACGAATCCCGAATCCCGAATCCCGCGGCGCCAAAGCGCCGCTAAAGCGCCGCCTCAACCGCCGCCTTCAACCGCTGCTGGGTATCCGCCAGCAGGGCCTCGTCGTCGGCTTCCACGGTGATGCGGATCAGGGGCTCGGTGCCAGAGGCGCGCAGCACCAACCGTCCCTTGCCCTGCAGTGCAGCTTCGGCCGCCGCGGCCGCCGCCTTGACCCCTGCCGACTCCAGCGGCTTGGCGCCCGGGGTGATGCGCAGATTCAGCGTCTGCTGTGGAACCCAATCGAGCCCCTCCAGCAGTGCAGCGAGCGATTTGCCCGAACGCTTGACCGCCTGCAGCACCTGCAGTGCGCTGACGATGCCATCGCCAGTGCTGGCGCAGTCGAGCACCAGGATATGCCCACTGGCTTCGCCGCCGAGCACGCCGCGATGGGCCTTCAGCTGTTCAAGTACGTAGCGGTCGCCCACCTTGGCACGCAGGAAGTCGATGCCGCGCTGCTCGAACGCGCGCTGCAGGCCGTAGTTGCTCATCAAGGTGCCGACCACCGTGCCCGGCGGCCGGCCCTCGGACAGGCGGTCGCAGGCGAGGATGTAGAGCAGGCCATCGCCGTCGACGATGTCGCCCTTGGCATCGACAAACAGCACGCGATCGCCGTCGCCGTCGAAAGCGATGCCAAGATCGGCGCCGCTGTCGACTACCAGATGCTGCAGGCCCTTCAAATGGGTCGAGCCGCAGTCACGATTGATGTTGAGGCCGTCCGGGCTGACCCCGATCGCGCTGACCTGCGCACCCAGCTCGCGGAACAGCTCGGGGCCGATGTGGTAGTTGGCGCCGTGCGCGCAGTCGAGCGCGATCTTCATGCCACGCAAGTCGAAGTCATCGTCGACCGTGGTCTTGCAGAATTCCGTGTAGCGGGCCGCGGCGTCGTTGATGCGCACCGCCTTGCCGAGTTCTTCCGAGCTGACCGTGCTGAACGCTCGCTCGATCTCGGCCTCGATTGCGAGTTCAGTGGCATCCGAGAGCTTCTCGCCGTCGGCCGAGAAGAACTTGATGCCGTTGTCGTAGTGCGGGTTGTGCGAGGCGCTGATGACGATGCCGGCATCGGCCCGCAGCGAGCGGGTGAAGTAGGCCACGCCCGGGGTCGGCATCGGCCCCAGCAGTTTGACGTTGGCGCCGGCCGCGACCAGCCCGGCCTCCAGCGCTGACTCGAACATGTAGCCGCTGATGCGGGTGTCCTTGCCGATCACCACGGTTGCGTGGCCCTTGCGGGCCAGCACGCGGCCTGCGGCCCAGCCGAGCTTCAGCACGAAGTCGGCCGAGATCGGGCCTTCGCCGACCCGGCCGCGAATGCCGTCGGTGCCGAACCAGCGCTTGCCGCTCATGCGCCCGGTGCCGCGGGTTCGGCCACGGCGCCCTCGACGGGGTCCGGGGTCGGCTTCGGCGCGCGCATCAGCATCGCCAGGATCGCGCCAAGCCGCTCGCGCATTTCGCGGCGGTCGACGATCAGATCGATCGCGCCATGGCTGAGCAGAAACTCCGAGCGCTGAAAACCCTGCGGCAGGGTTTCGCGCACGGTCTGTTCGATCACCCGCGGGCCGGCGAAGCCGATCAGGGCATGTGGCTCGGCGACGTTCAAATCGCCCAGCATGCCCAGGCTGGCGGACACGCCGCCGGTGGTCGGGTGGGTCAGCACCGAGATGTAGGGCAGGCCGGCGGCGCGCAGACGGCCGAGTGCGGCCGAGGTCTTGGCCATCTGCATCAGCGAGAACAGGCCTTCCTGCATGCGTGCGCCGCCGGTAGCGGCAAAGCACACGAAGGGCATGCGTTCGGCCAAAGCGTATTCGGCGGCACGGGCGAATTTCTCACCGACCACCGAGCCCATCGAGCCACCCATGTAGCGGAACTCGAACGCGCAGGCGGTGAGCGGCTGGCCCTTCAGACGGCCGTGCATGGCGACCAGGGCGTCACGCTCGCCGGTCTGCTTCTGCGCGGCGACGATGCGGTCCTTGTACTTCTTCTGATCGCGGAAGCGCAGCGCGTCGGTCGGCTCAAGAGCGGCGGCGATCTCGATGCCGCTGGCGGCGTCGAGAAACAGCGACAGCCGCTGCCGCGCGCCGATCGCATGGTGGTGGCCGCATTTGGGGCAGACCTCGAGATTGCGCTCCATCTCCGGGCGGTACAGCACCGCGCCGCAGCTGTCGCACTTGCTCCATAGCCCCTCGGGCACACCGCGCTTGTTGCCGCCCTCGGTGCGAATACGCGAGGGCATCAGTTTGGACAGCCAGCTCATGGGCGATGGACCCGCCTGCCTGAATGAAAGACCGGCGAGTTTAGCAGGCGCGCAGGCTGTGGCTCAGGCCGGTGGCGACTGCTTTCGCACGACGGCTGTGCTCACGCCAGCGCGCGCGTGGCGCGCTGAGCCACGTTGCGCCAGTCGTGACCGCGCACCTGATCGGGCGCCACCTTGATGCCTCCCGCGACCACCAGATCCACCGACTGGAAGCGCGCCAGCATCGACTCCAGCGGCAGCACGCCGCTGCGCCGCGTCACACCTTGGCTCCACCAGGGTTGCTCGACCGATTCGTAGCGCACCACGCCGCCATGGAAGTTGAGGAAGAAGGGCATGCCCGGCAGGGTGCCCTGTCCCGGCTCATCGGGATGCGGGCGCAGCAGACGTTCGTTCTCCAGGTCCAGCAGCCATGGCGTCCAGCTCGGCGAAGCGGGATCGGGCGCATGCACCAGCAGCAGCCAGCGGCCATCGGCAGACCAGATCATTGATGGGCTCATGCCAGCACAGGCCAGGCCGCTGTGGGTGCAGACGTAGGCGCCGAAGCGTGCATCCTGCGGGCGCGGACCGGGGTCATCGTAGCGACCGCGGGCGCCGTGCAGATGCGCCCAGCCGCCGCTGGGCGAGGCGTAGATCAAATCGAAACAGGCCAGCGGTGAGGGCGGCACACGCACCCGCACTGCCCGCGACAGCGGCCCGACCAGGGCGCTGCCATCCTCGTTGAGGGCGTAGCGATCACAGGCGAAGCGCAGCCAGCTGTTGGGGCTCAGCAGCAGAAAGCTGCGGCCCTGTGCGGCGATGGGCGGCAGCCGCTGCAGCTCGGCAGTCGGCGCCGCGGCCGGCACCCGACCGAGCGCGCGCCGCACCTGCAGCACGCCGTCGCACATCGCCACCGGGCGCAGGTCGAAACCTTGCGCAGGGCACGGCAGAATCGCACGGCTGCGCGTATCGACCACCATGCAGGTTTCCGGCACCGCGGTGTCGAGAGACGCCGGCTGAACAATCAGGTGTCGGCCATCGTCCGACCACAGATGCGCCAGCGACAGCGGGCTGACCGGCAGGGTTTCGCCATCCAGGCGAGCGCGCCAGCAGCGGTCGGCCTGGCGCTGGAACAGGACCACCCGGCCGCCCGGGCCGAGGCTTTCGACTTCTGCACCCTGATCGAGGTCTTCAGGATCGCCCAGCCGCAGCCACAACAGGGCCTGCCCGGGCAGATCGCGCTCGGTGTAGCGTGCGGCGCCATCGGGCTGCGCGATCGCCCAGGGCTGTCCCTGCGCGAAACCGTAGCCGGCTTCGGCGCTGGCTGCATCCCACTGCTGCGGATAGCCAGCGCTGACCCGCCCTTGGCGCAGCTCGACGCCGAAGCGCTCGGACTCCAGCACGCGGACCCGGCCGAGGCTGAGTGCAGGGTGGCCGTGGTCGACATCCCAGCGCAGCGAGAACCGTCGCGGAGTGCGGCCGTCCTCATGCAGCCACAGGCCCAACGCATCGTCGGGTGCCAGCAGCAGGGCGCGGCCGTCGGCACGCCACACCGCGGATTCCGGCGACAGCACCGCGAACGGCAGCGCCACGCCGTCGAACAACACGGCATACGCCGGCTGCAGCGCGTACCGCAGCGGCTGCAGCGCCTCGGCGATCTGCTGCGGCTCGCGCCGGGCCATGAACTGCAGCCGAGGACGGCCGGAAGGATCCGGCACATCGAGCCGCTCTGGCGCGGCCTGCAGCCATTCGGCCTCGGTAATCCACAGCCCGAAACGCAGCATCAGCTGCAGATCGAGATCGGCCTTTGCGCGGTAGCTTTCGATCGCCCGCGGCCAGCGCTCATTGGCCTCGATCGCCGACCACAGCTCGGCGCCCTCGTCCCAGACGTAGCGGCGCGCATGCTGCCGATCCAGTGCCAGCACGCCGCCGCCGCGCAGCGCACGCACCACCAGCCAGCGGCCATCGCGCGAGACGTGCAGGCTGCGGTCGCGGCCCTCAAGCACATGGCCATCCTCGAACACCCAGGTGCAGCCCTGTGGCTGCGAGGAGCGCGGCTTGATGCCGGGCACCATCCGGAAGCGCAGGCCGCTGCCGGGCAGACGCGACCACACATGTCCGCCTGCGCCCGACAGCGCGTGTTCGTTGGTGAACGGATAGCGCGCGCCAAGATCGCGCGCGGGCCGGAGCATCCACGCGAACACCCGGCCGTGCAGCAGGACGCCGAGAATCAGCGACGAGAACGCCATCGGCAGGGCCAGCCACGGCCCGTGCAGCGGCCACACCCACACCGCCAGACTCACCGCCAGCGAGACCGGCATCAGGCCCGACAGGGCACGCAGAAAGTGCGGCGCGCGCCCCTGGCCGCGGCGCTCGAACGCGAAGCTGGCGCCAAACGCAGACAGGGCGCCCAGCCAGATGAGGGCCACCAGCCAGGGCGGCAGAAAGGCCACACACACACACAGCAGCACCGCCAAGAGTGTTTCCAGCAGTGCGGGCATGCAGTTGGGGGTCAGAGCGAAGGTGCCGGGAGTTTATCCGCGCAGGCGGCGGGAATGTGATCGCACGCACACGCCAGATGTCAAAGACGCCAAACCTGCGCCGCAGAAGGTCACTCCATTCCCAAGGCCTGGCCTTTCGCCCGCCTGGGCCAGGCTTGCCGGCAGCTACACAGCCGCTGCGCCAGCATCACGGCCGTGAACCCGCCCCTGATCCAGCTCAGCCCGGCCGGCCTGTACTGCCCAGCCGGCGACTTCCATATCGACCCTTGGCGCCCAGTGCCACGGGCAGTGATCACCCATGCCCACAGCGATCACGCCCGCAGCGGCAGCGCGCTGTATTTCGCCCACGCCGATAGCCTGGCCCTGCTGCGCTGGCGGCTGGGTGCGGACTCCAATCTGCAGGGACTGGCCTACGGCGAGCGCTTTGAGCTCGGCGCTGCGACGGTGAGCCTGCATCCGGCCGGCCATGTGCTGGGTTCGGCGCAGGTGCGGATCGAAGTCGACGGCGTGGTGTGGGTGGTGTCCGGCGACTACAAGCGCGATCCCGATCCGACCTGCGCCGGCTTCGAGGTGATTGCCTGCGATGTGTTCATCACCGAGGCCACCTTTGCCCTGCCCGTCTACCGCTGGGCACCGACCGCGACTGTGGCTGCAGAAATCCTCGGATGGTGGGACGCCTGCGCCGCCCGCGGCGAAACCGCCGTGCTGGGCTGCTACGCGCTCGGCAAGGCGCAGCGGGTGCTGGCCGAACTCGGACGATTGAGCGATCGCCAGGTGCTGCTGCACGGCGCGATGGCGCCGGCGGTGGAGATCTACCGCGCCGCCGGCATCGCCCTGCCGCCGACGGCCACGGTGTCCGAACAGGCCAAGGGCCGTGAACTCGCCGGCGAGCTGGTGCTGGCACCGCCGTCGGCGCTGGGCACGCCCTGGATGGGTCGGTTCAAGAACGTCTCGACCGGCTTCGCCTCCGGCTGGATGCGCCTGCGCGGCAATCGGCGTCGGCGCGGTTTTGATCGCGGCTTCGTGGTCAGCGACCACGCCGACTGGCCGGGCCTGATCGACACCATCGTCGCCACCGGCGCGCGCAAGGTGCTGGCCACCCACGGCAGTACCGAGGTGCTGGTGCGCTTTCTCCGCGAGCGCGGCATCGATGCCGCCGCACTGAAGACCGAACTCGGCGGCGAGAACTGATGCGCGCATTCGCCGAGCTCTACCGCGCACTCGAATCGAGCACGCTGACCACTCGCAAGCGCGCCGCACTGGTGGCGTACCTGCAGTGCGCAGCGCCCGCCGACGCGGCCTGGGCGCTGCACTTTCTACTCGGACGCAAGCTCGGCCGGATCGCCCAGAGCGGCGAACTGCGCGCCTGGGGGGCCGAGGCCAGCGGGCTGGACGCGTGGCTGGTCGAGGAAAGCTATGCGCATGTCGGTGATCTGGCGGAAACCCTGAGCCTGTTGCTGCCCGAGCCCGCCAGCCCGGCGGATGAGCGCGCGCTGTCGAGCTGGGTCGAGGACGTCCTGCTGCCGCTGCGCGGTGCCGCCGCCGACACCCGCAAGCACCGGCTGTTGCGCGCCTGGACTGAACTGCCTGCGTCACAGCGACTGGTGCTGAACAAACTGCTGACCGGCGCGCTGCGGATCGGCGTGTCCACTGGCCTGGTGCAACAGGCGCTGGCCGATCTCTCAGGCCTGGCCCCGGCGCTGATCGCGCAGCGTCTGCTGGGAGATTGGGCACCCAGCGCAGATTTCGTCGCCGGCCTGCTGGCAGCGCCCGACGGCTTGGCCGCCGAGGTCGCGATCCAGCCGTTCCAACTGGCGTCGCCGCTGCAGGAAGCGCCGGACTCGCTGGGCGACATCGACGACTGGCAGCTGGAATGGAAATGGGACGGCATCCGCGCCCAACTGCTGCACAGCGCCCAAGGCGTGGTGCTGTGGTCGCGCGGCGAAGAGCGCATGGATGGGCGTTTCCCCGAGCTTGAAGCCGCCGCACTGGCGCTGCCGGTGGGCAGCCTGCTCGACGGCGAGATCCTGGCCTGGCGCGACGGCCCCCTGCCCTTCGTGCAGCTGCAGAAGCGGATCAACCGGCTGCGGCCCGGCCCCAAAATGCTGGCCGAATGCCCGCTGCGTTTCCTCGCCTACGACGCCCTGTTCGACGCCGGCCACGACCTGCGCGCGCTGCCGCTGCAGGCGCGGCGTGCGCGCTTGACTGCACTGATCGACGCCGCCGCACAGCCGCAGCTCGGCCTGTCCGAGACGTTGCAGCCAAACGACTGGGCCAGCGCTGAAGCTCTACGCCACAGCGCGCGGGAACGTGGCGTCGAAGGCCTGATGCTGAAGCGCCGCAGTTCGCCTTGGCAGTCCGGCCGCAAGCGGGGCAGCTGGTGGAAATGGAAGCTCGATCCGCTGTCGATCGATGCCGTGCTGATCTATGCCCAGGCCGGCCACGGCCGCCGCGCCAACCTCTACACCGACTACACCTTCGCGCTGTGGGACGGCGACCAGCTGCTGCCGGTGGCCAAGGCCTACTCGGGCCTGGACGATGCCGAGATCGCCCGGCTCGATCGCTGGATCCGCGCCAACACGCTGGAACGCTTCGGGCCGGTGCGCTCGGTGACACCTGAGCTGGTGTTCGAGCTCGGCTTCGAAGGCGTGAATCTGTCCAGCCGCCACAAGTCTGGCGTGGCTCTGCGCTTTCCACGCATCCTGCGCTGGCGCGAAGACAAGCTCGCGCGCGAGGCCGATCAGCTCGCCGAACTGCGCGCGCTGGCGGCGCAGCTGTCGGCACCCTCGAATCGTTCCGGCGCTGACGCATGAGTGCGGTCGTCAAACCACGCGCGCGCAAGCCGAAAGCCGCGCACGACATCGCCTCAACGCCGCTCGATTCAACCGAGGCCAATGCACGCCTGAACGCACTGTTCGCCGCGCGCGGCTGGCAGGTGCAGGGCTTCCAGCGCGCGCTGTGGCAGCACTGGCAGGACGGTGAATCCGGCCTGCTGCTGGCGCCCACCGGCAGCGGCAAAACCCTGGCGGTCTGGGCCGGTGCGCTGCTTGAAGCGCTGCGAAATCCGTTGCCGAAACCGCGCCTGCGCTGGCTGTGGATCACCCCGCTGCGCGCGCTGGCCGCCGACACCCGCGAAGGCCTGGAGTCGGCTGCGCGCGGCGTTGGTCTGGATCTGCGGATCGAGTTACGCACCGGCGATTCCTCCACCTCGGCCCGCGCCCGCGCCCGCCGCGGCGACTGCGATGCGCTGATCACCACGCCGGAAAGCCTCGCCCTGCTGCTCAGCTATGCCGACACCGCCGACGTGCTGGCCGGCTTGTCCGCAGTCGTGGTCGACGAATGGCACGAGCTGCTCGGAGCCAAGCGCGGGGTGCTGCTGGAGCTGTGTCTGGCGCGCCTGCGCGGACTGAACCCACAGCTGCGCTGCTGGGGCCTGTCGGCCACGCTGGGCAATGCCGAGCATGCGCTGCAGACCCTGTGTCCGCAGCGCGCCGATGCGCGCCTGCTGCGGGTCGACCCGGGCGCCATCGGCCAGGCGCCGCCGCAGATCGACAGCGTGCTGCCGCGCGAACACAGCCGCTTTCCCTACGCCGGTCATCTCGGCCTCTCGCAGCTGGCCCAGGTGCTGCCGCACATCCTGAGCGAGCGCTCGAACCTGCTGTTCACCAACACCCGCGCCCAGGCCGAGCTGTGGCATCGCGCGCTCGGCGCGGTGTGGCCCGAGGACGCAGCCACCCTGGGGCTGCACCATGGCTCGCTCGACCGCAGCCTGCGCGAGCAGGTCGAACACGGCCTGCGCGCGCAGCGCTATCGCTGCGTGGTGGCGACCTCAAGCCTCGACCTTGGCGTCGACTTTCCAGCCGTCGATCAGGTGATCCAGCTCGGCAGCCCGAAGGGCAGCGCGCGCCTGCTGCAGCGCGCCGGTCGCGCCGGTCATCGTCCCGGCGAGGTCTCGCGCCTGCTGTGCGTGCCGACCCATGCGCTGGAGCTGATCGAGTTCGCCGCTGCACGCGCTGCCATCAACGCCGGCGAACTGGAGTCGCGCACGCCGCTGCACGGCTGTCTGGATGTGCTTGCCCAGCACCTGGTCACGCTCGCCGCCGGAGGCGGTTTCGCGGCTGACCCGATCTTCGTCGAGGTGACCACAACGGCGGCGTTCTCCGAGCTCGAACGCAGCGACTTCGACGCCGTACTCCACTTCATCGAACGCGGCGGCCGCGCGCTGAGCCAGTACCCCGAATTCAACCGGGTCGAGCGCGATCCGCAGGGGCGCTACGTGCTGACGTCCCCGCGCCAGCTGCTGCGGCAGCGGCTGTCGATCGGCACCATCACCAGCGATGGCGCGATGCGGGTCAAATTCGTCAGCGGCGGTGATCTGGGCGCAGTCGAGGAGAGCTTTGTCGGTCGGCTGAATGCGGGCGATGTGTTCCTGTTCGCCGGCCGCCTGCTGGAGCTTGTGCGCCTGAAAGACATGACCGCCTACGTGCGCGCCGCGAGCAAACAGAGCGGCTCTGTGCCCCGCTGGATAGGCGGACGGATGCCGTTGTCGACCCTGCTCGGCGCGCAGGTCCGGCGCCTGCTGGCCGCGCCCGAGGATTCGAATGCCGCTGAACTGTCGGCCGCCGCGCCGATGCTCGCCACACAGCGACGGCTGTCGGCGCTGCCGGCGCGGGACGCGCTGCTCGTCGAGGTGATTGCCGAGCGCGGCGGTCTGCTGCTGGTGCTGTATCCGTTCGCCGGCCGGCTGCTGCACGAAGGCCTGGCCGCGCTGCTGGCCGCCCGCTACGCGCGCCTGCAGCCGGCCAGCGTGAGCTTCGCTGCCAACGACTACGGCCTGCTGCTACGTATCGCACCGCGCGCTGACATCGATGAAGCCCTGCTGCGCCGGCTGCTCAGTCCCGATGGTCTGGAAGTCGATGCGCGTGATTCACTGAATCTGGCCGAGCTCGCCAAACGCCGCTTCCGCGATATCGCCCGGATTGCCGGCCTGCTGCCGCCGAACCAGCCCGGCAAGGCGGCGCGCTCGATGCGACAGCTGCAGGCCAGCAGCAGCCTGATCTTCGATGTGCTGCGGCAGTTCGACCCGGATCATTTGCTGCTGCAGCTGGCCGAGCGCGAAGTGCTCGACGGCGAGCTCGCGCTGCCGCAGCTGCAGGCCCTACTGAACCGGATCAGCGTCGAACGCCTGCAGCTGCTGCGGCCGAAGTCGCTGACGCCGCTGTCGTTTCCGCTGTGGGCGGAAAGTCAGAAAGGCGCGCTCAGCAGCGAGGACTGGCGCACCCGCGTCGAGCGCGCCGCCGCCGCACTGGAGCGCCGCCGTGGCTGAGCCCGCCGTGCTCGCGAATTCGACCTGCATAACGTTAGGCGGCGTGCAGCTGCAGCTGCTGCCCGAGCGCGCGCTGTTCTGGCCTGCCGAGCACACCCTGTGCATCGCCGACCTGCACCTCGGCAAGGGCGATGTGTTCCGCCGCGCCGGCATCGCCCTGCCGCGCGGCGGCACCGCGCTGGATCTGGCCCGGCTGACCGCGCTGCTGAGCATCACCGGCGCACGCCGCCTGTTGGTGTTGGGTGACCTGATCCACGGACCGCTGCCGGCCGATGCGCACTGGCGGCAGCTGTGGAACGAATTCGCCGAAGCGCATCCACAGGTCGAGTTCGACGCAGTGCTGGGTAATCACGATCGCCAGCTGCGCGATGCGTCCAGCTTCAGTCGCCTGCAGCGGCTGCCAGCCGCTACGCAGCGCGGTGGTCTACGCCTGCTGCACGAGCCGCCGGCGCTGACCGAGCCCGGCTTCGCTCTGTGCGGCCATGTGCATCCGGTGCTGAGGCTGCGCCAGCCCGGCCTGCCGCCGCGGCTGCCGGCGTTCTGGCGGCGCGGCAATCAGCTGGTGCTGCCGGCCTTCAGCGATTTCAGCGGTGGTTGGGCAGTGCGGCCGAGCGCTGGCGAAATGCTGTGGGCCTGCGCGGGGACCGAGCTGCTGGAAGTTCACGGGTCGGCACGAACCGCGAGCGTCTGAGCCGCGCGCCCAACCGCCTCGGAAAACAATGGGGGCATGTCGTGAGGTCAGTGAATCCCCAATCGGCCTTGGCCAAAGCGTGCAAGAATCGTCTTGAAGTTTGTAATCGAATCCGTATTCAGACATGCATCGGCCAAATGCGATCTTCAATCTGTACCGCAAGCGCCTTGAAGTCGCTCCAAGCATCTCTAACCGCCTGAGAGTGACTGCCGATGGCGCCATCCGCTGAGCTGAGGTGGAAGATGGGTTTGCGGACCTCTTGCGCCATCGGGACCAGACTGCGGTAGTGCTTCAGTCGAGCCAAACAGTCGCCTTCAATTTTATTGCCGGACTGACCCACCTCGGGCTGGCCGATGACGCTCTCTCGATAGGTGCTCGGGATCCGATCTGCCCACTTCTTGTAAGCCTTCACTGCCCGGGACAACCGCTGCATATGCTGCATCAAAACGTAGCCCTCGGGCTTCATTGAACCAGCAGGAAGGTCGAAGTCCGGCTGCTCCCAATTGGCAACTCGCTTTTTCCAGTCCGATCTCCACACCTTCAAGGTGGGCCCCAGGTTGCGCAGACCTTGCAGGGAAAACAGGTCGGCCGCCAGCGGGATCACCACATGATCGCTGCCGATCAGCGCCGAGCGATTGATGGCACCGAGGTTCGGCCCTACGTCCGCAAGAATCAGATCGGCTCCGGTGTTCTGCGCGGCCATTTGCGCCACTTGCCAAAACGAGGTCAACAGTCGGAATGGCCGAAACAGATTTTCCTGGGTTGAGCCCATCGCATCCGTCCATGCACCTGACAACTGATCCTCAAAACCAGCCAGGGCCAGATCGCCAGGAACCAGATGCAGCCGCGGGTGGATCGTATGGACAACGGGCTGCAGGATATCCCCCACCTTGGTCAGCGGCTGAATGCACCTGAAGATGGTTGTACCAACTTTAGGTGGCAATTGCGGGTCCCAGAGCTCCTCCAGTGAATCTTCCGAAAGAAATGCCGAGGTCAGATTGGCTTGCGGATCCAGGTCAATGGCAACCACCCGCTTGCCCATCTCGGCAAACATCCAGGCGAGATGAAACACCAGCGATGTCTTGCCGACGCCGCCCTTGTTGTTGAAGAAGGTCAGAACAGGAACGCTCATGAAACGCCCCTCGCAACAGCAAGCCTCAACGTGGCCAGCACATTGGTAGGTTCAACTTGGAACTCGGGTGGCGGGTTGCCGTTGGCAGCCATGGCACGGCGCGCCTCCGCAATACCAAAACCGAAGCGCTGTACAAAGCCCATATTCTTCAGCGCGGCAGCCAGAATCGGGTTTCTGTAGTCACTAGCACCGGGCCGGCCAAAGTTCTCCTGGGTCACCGCGCCATAGGGCCCACCCGGGTTGGCGATCTCGATCCGATCGTCAAACCAGTAGATCCTCACAGGCGCATTGGTCCCCTCGTAGGTACGATGCATCACTGCGTTGCGCGCGAGTTGCTGCAATGCCGACAAAGGGTAGCCGGCGGCGCGCACTTCGGTTGTTGAACCGGACGTAAAATCCACCGCCACCGCAAGTGTCGCCTTGAGCTTGTCGTCCAGCCTGCGCAACATCGTGTCCAGGTTGCCGTCGATTTCCGACTCGTCCACCACCGGATCGCCCCACTCCGTGCCACGAATGCGCAGGAACTGCACATAGGCGGACGGAACCCACGTGCGGGGGCTCTTCCCCAAGGTCAACAGCCCCACCACCGTTGGGGTAGGCTCGTCTACGCTGGCAATCATGCCCAGGGAAGCAAGTCGCTCCTCGTAGCTGCGGCCATTCACTTCCAGCACATCGCGCGCCACGGCTTGGGGCAGGTACTCATTCTCAAAGTAGCTGCGGCTCAGGTCGTCAAGCGAGCTGCCGCCCACCGGGTGCGTGTCGAAACTCTGGTCGCGGTAGCGCCGCTTTTCATTGAGCACGCGCTCATCTTGGCCTGAGGCCTGACCGCGCCTAGGGCCAATCCGAATCCAGATGCGTCCATCCAGTCTGACCGGGGGCGCGTCGGCGGGCCACACCGTCACCACCGCCACCTCTCGCCCGAGGAGATGGCGTTTGGCGACAGTCAGCGTGGGGGGGGGTGTGATCTTGCCGTCGGTCTTGATGTCGGCAAGGGTCAGCAGCAAGTCATCGCTCACCACAAACTCGGGACCCATAGGCGTTCCGTCGTCTTTGACGCCTACAAACAGCACGCCCGGCAAGCGGTGGTTCGGTAGGTCATTGGCAAACGCACACACGGCCTGCCGGACCTTCTCAGGCGCGTCGCCCTTCCAAGCCTGCTTGCGCTCCGCACGATCACTTTCCAGATTGAGGATCAACGCCAGCAGTTCTTCATCGGTCAACGGTTTCATGGTCGCGTCCAGATATTCAACATCAACCCACGCTCACGGGAATCAGCGTCATCGTATCGTTGCCAAAGATGTCGATAACCTTCACCGCCACTGTGTAGCGGCCTGGCCGCTCGTAGGTGTGCACGGCTGACTTTGCTGACCTCGGGCTCTGACAGGTTCCGCAGCGCCACAGGGCTTTCGAGATCGACAGCCCGGTCAAACAAATGGTCGCGGATGAAAACCTTGACCTTGGGGTAGAGCAGTTCGTACCCACCCACCAGCCGCAACTCTTTCAAAAGCTGGCGAGCGAAGAAAGCCACCACGGAACGGAAGTCGGCCACGCCGCTGGTGTCGAGCTGGATGGTGTGGTCCACCTCCGCGTCGAGCATGGTCTTGAAGACGATCTCGCGGGTCTCTTCGGGCGTGAACGGCTTGACGGGCAAGGGCTTGTTGCCGAGGGCTGACGGGTCCAGCTCGCCCAGGTCCTTGAACTCGCGATTGAAGCGACGAGTAAGCCTGGGCAGGGCGATGTCCAGCTCGTCGATGTTCTTCGTGGTGGCGTCTTTCTCGACCTCCACCACCAACGAGTCCTGACGTTCCTTGCCCCCGTTTCCGCCCATGGGCACCCGCTCGAAGCTCACGCCCTCGCTCTGGATCGACTCCACAAAGTCCATGAAGGCGGACGTGCCCATGACGGACACGGTTTCCCGCTGGTCACTGCCGAAGTACATGCGTCGCAGGCCACGGCCCAAGGTTTGCTCGGGCAGGATGTTGCTCTTGGCTGAGTAGGCCCGGAGGCCGACGATGACGCTGACGTTGCGAACGTCCCAGCCCTCTTTCAGCATCAGTACCGACACGATGGCCTTGTAGGGCGATTTCCAGGTGTCGATCTCGTTGGACTGCTTGCGAAGCAGCTCCAACTCATCCTTGCTCTTGCCGCTGGAAGCCTCCGAGATTTCACCGTTGGCCTTGGTGTGGATCACCAGCACCGCCCCTTGCAGCTCTGGACAGACCTTCTCTAGGTAGGCACCCACCTCGTCGCAATTCTTGGTGTCGTCCACCATCACGAACAGCACGGCCTTCTTGCCCAGCTTCTCGTGCTCGGCATAGCTCTTTCGCCACTCCTCGACGCCGAGGGCGAGGTAGTCGGCGTATTTCTCGCTGATGATGGGGCTGTTTTGTGGGGCCAACTTTGCTTGGCTGGCCGCATCCGGCAACACAGGGTGCTTGACCACGTTCTGGGCGATGGCCTCCACCAGCGGGTAGTCGCTGATGGTCTGCACAAAGATGGCGCCATTGTTGTGCCGAGGTGTAGCCGTAACGTCGATCTGGATGGACAGGCGAAGGTCTTTTTGCAGGAGGCGATGGTGAATGTCCTGGATGCATTGGAACCACGCCATACGAGGATCGTGGATGTGATGGGCTTCGTCGTTGAAGACGGCCAGCTCGTCGATCTCACGGATCAGTTCGCCCAGGTCGGTGTTGCTGTCGGTGGTCTTGCCTATGGGCCTATCACCGAAGGGCGAGAGGAAGTAGTCCCGCAGGTCGTCGTCGTCCAGCGAGGGCTCGGGCACCTCACCGAGGTACACGCGGTGGATGTTGGTCAGGAACAGGTTGCCCGTAGAGCGGACCACCCGCACGTCGTCCTGGATGTGCAGGGCGATCTGAAAGTCATCCCGCCAATTGCAGCCCGCGTGCCCGTTGTCGGGCAGCACGGGGTCATTGAAGAAGATGCGAAGCCCATCGAAATCGGCCCGCAGGCGGTCCAGAACGATGATGTTCGGGGCGATCAGCAGGAAGTTGCGTGAGAGCGTGGAGTCAGGCTCGTAGAGCTTGTGGAAGTAGCTCCAGGCCATCAGCAGCGACAGCACCTTGGTCTTGCCTGCACCCGTGGCCATCTTGACCACGAAGCGGGGCCATTCCTCGTCGAACATGTTGCTCGACACCGCACCCGAGGAGTCGAACCGCAGCAGGTCGTACTTGTCGCGCGCCTTTCGAACATCGTGCAGCCAGATGACCGACTCCACCGCCTCACGCTGGGCGAAGTAATAGCGGAACTCAGATTGCGTCCCGTCTGCCTGACTGACCAGGTGATAGGTATCGAACCACCACTCCAGCAAGGCTTTGGATGTGTTTGACGCGCCTTGGTAGCGCGATTCGCGCCAAGCGGCCACCTCCCTTCGCACATTGGCAACGAGAGGGGGCAGCAGCTTTTCGTAAGCCGTCTCACGCGATTCTTCCGCAGCCGGGAACCAGCGAAGGGATGGATCGAGCATCTCGTACGGCGAGCTTGGGAAGCTGGGGTGAAGTGCCATGTTGCATGACTTCCTGAGGCTGGTAGCACGTGATCGCCCGAAGGTCGGGCGGGAGATGCGGCTAGACCCATTGTCCCCTAGCCAAGCACTCTTGATCCGTCACGAAGAAGATTGATCTTTCGGCACAGCGCGCGCCTGAGATGCGCACCGCGTGAGAATCTTCCAATTCAAATCCCCGCTGGCCGGATCAACACGATCGTTGTGGACAGCTTCCCCCAATGATTCGCTCCTCGGCTTGCTGCCAGTGAGCGCGTGCACGATCTTCCGCACCGCCGCACTGAGCAGTGATTGAACCCGTGGAGGGCACTGGCTCGCGTTCCTGTTTTTCACCACCTGCGCGCTCCGTTCGAGTGCATTGCAAGCACTTCCTCCCTGAGTCATGGCTACAGCCGACCACGCGTCCGCGCCATCACCGTCACCAGCCCATCGCCGCGATGCAGCAGGCTGGCGTAGGTGAAGGGCAGATCGTCCAGCACGATGTCGGCCTCCAGCACGAAGTAGCTGCTGATCACGCTCACCGTTGCGCTGGGCGGCAGCCGGGCCAACCCAAGTCGCTCAAGCTCGCTGTTGATTTCGGGGACTTCGCGGTACTGGGCGCGGCCCTCGCGAGCCAGAATCTCGGCCTGTCGGCGGGTCATCGCCTCGTTCAGGCTCATCCACAGCGCCGGGCTTGCCGTATTGAGATTGAGCGGCGTGCCTTCGGGCAGGGCGCAGACGTGCGGCTGCAGAAGCGTCCAGGCTTCGGCATCCAGCGCCGGCAGCAAACGCAGTTCGGAGACATGGGTCATCGGCCGGTTGGCGGCGCGACGCGGCGGCGCGCTGGCGAGATGCGCGCCATCCTCGGCGCCTCCGGCGCTGCTGTCGATATCGGCATCGATAAAGTCCAGCGCCTGCGCGGCGACCAGCGGATTGACGCCGAGGATGCGCAGCAGACGCTCGAAGCGCTCGATCTGGACGCTGTTGGGCTCGCCGTTGCGCTGCAGGTTGTTGATGTTGAAACAGCCGCCCTGCTCGCGCAGCCGGCCGATGATGCGGCCGCCGGGAATGTCCAGCGGCGGCAGCGGCTGCGCCCACAGGTCGGCATTGGTATCGAAGTTCGGCGACTGGCGCTCGTCCTCGCGCAGCGCTTCGCCGGCCCAGGCCTCCAGGCCCAGCTGCAGCTGCCAGGTCTGCTCGGCGCGCAGGCTGTTGCGGGTGCGCGCCTGGGTGATCTCGCCGGCATCGAGCATGCCGACCACGATCACCGAGGCCAGCGCCAGCACCAGCACCGCGAAGATCAGGGCCACGCCACGCTGACGCAGCGGCGACTGCCGATACCTGCGTGCGACGCTCACGGTATCGCCTCGATTTCGGGCAGCTCCAGCAGCCGGCGAATGCGGCCCAGGCCCTCGACTTCGATCTCGACTTCCACCCGGCGCGGCCGCAGCTCGGTGTTGCCGGGCGCCGGCCAGCGGTCGTACTCACGACCGTTTCGGCTGAAGTAGCGCAGGCGGAAATCACTGACGCCAGTCAACAGTTCGACCTCGTCCGGTCGCGTGCCCGGTGCTCGGTCCAGCACCGGCCAGCGCAGTCGCAGCAGATTCTGCTGCTGGCGGCGGTAGCTGGCGCGCTCGATCTCGGCGCGCGCTGCGCCGAGCGCGTTCGCATAGCCATGGCGGCTCAGCTCGAAACCCGTGCTGGTGCCGAACAAGGCCGGCTGCGACTGCCCCTGCGCATCGCGCACCGGACGATCGGCAATCGCGCGCAGATCGCGCTCGATCTGGCCGACCGCGAACTGAATCCGCGCCAGCGCTGCGGCCTGCTCTGCCATCTGCGCACGCGCCCTCAGCACGCTGTCCAGCCCGCCGTAGGCGAGCGCGGCGATGATCGCGAACAGGGCCACCGAGACCACCACTTCGAGCAGGGTGAAGCCGGACTGTCGGGGCTGCAGGCTGGGCGAGCGCATCGTGCTCAGCGCCCCGCAAACGCGGTCAGGCGCGCGATCGGATCGCCCTCGCCCACGGTCAGACCCTGCTCGGGATCGTCTTCGAACACGCTGATATCGATCCGCCGCAGGCTGTCGACATCGGTGCTCACCACCTCGGCCTGCCAGCGCCAGCGCTGCTGACCCATCTGCGCCTGACCCTGCTGACGGCCAAGCTCGGGCGGGCCTTCGGCACGCAGCTCGGCGGCGACGTTCGACGCCACCCACTGCGCAAGCGTGCTGTCGCGATGATGATTGAAAGCCTGCGCCTGCAGGCCGGCGGTGCGGATCAGGGCAACCAGTACCAGCGACAGGATCAGCAGTGCGATCAGGACTTCGAGCAGGGTGAAGCCGGTTTGGCGGGCATGGGAACAGCGCTGGCGCCGACCGCGCGGCACCGCGCGCGCGCTGACGATTCCCGATTCCCGATTCCCGATTCCCAGCCGTTCAGCGCCCATCGCTCGCCTCCAGCAGCAGGCTGCCATCGACCTGGCCGGCCAGGGTCCAGCGCTGGTCGACGTCGGCGCGGGCGAACATCATCTGGAAGGGGCTGAGCTCGCCGCTGGACAGGCAGGCCAGCTGAGGGTCGACCGGGGCGTCGGGGCCCAGCAACAGGGCTTCGCCATCGCGCTCCAGGCCGAGCTCGATGCCGTCATCCAGCGCGCGCGGGCGCAGCGGTTCGCGCGAGGCATCAGCCAGTGGATACCAGCGGTCGGGGCCGCGCCAGGCGAATTCGATCCGCGCCCGGCTGACGAAGATGCCGAGATCGCGGCCGGTCAGTTCAGCCTGTTCGCAGGCAAGGCCCAGCAGCGCCTCGATGCGCCGGGCCTGGGCCTCCAGCTCACGTGCGGCGCCACCGCCGATCGACAGCATCAGCGCGCCGACCACCACGCCAAGAATGACCATCACCACCAGCAGCTCGATCAAGGACAGCCCGCGCGAGCACGCACGGGCGCCGCGGCGCGGCCGAAGGCGCTGCACGAAGGTGTTCAGCCGCCGTCGCGGCCGACGTCAGCAGCAGGGCCTTCACCGCCCGGTGCGCGATCGGCGCCCAGCGTGTACAGATCGAAGTCACCGCTCTGGCCGGGGCTCAGGAACACGTAGTCGCTGCCCCAAGGGTCTTTCGGCAGGTCCTTCAGATAACCGCCAGTGCGCCAGCTGGCGGCCTCGGGGCGGCCGCCGGGCTTCTGCACCAGGGCGCGCAGGCCCTGCTCGGTGCTGGGGTAGTTGAAGTTGTCCATGCGATACAGATCAAGCGCGGTGCGCAGCGCCTGCAGATCCTGCCGGGCGCGAGTGGCGCGGGCCTCTTCGGGATAGCTCATCAGCTGCGGGACGACCAGGCCGGCCAGAATGGCCAGGATGGTCACCACCACCAGAATCTCGATCAGGGTGAAACCGCGTGCGCGCCGACTGCGCGCGGCGGATGCATGGACAGGGCGGGCAAGGCTGCGGATCATGGCGGGCTGGTTTCGACCCGGTCGGGTCGCCTTGAATCGAATGTGCGCGAGTGTAGCAAAGCGATGTCAGCCCCCATGAACTCCGACACCCTGCAGGCGCAGTGGCGCCAGCGCGATCTCGACGCGCTCTGGCACCCGTGCACGCAGATGCGCGAACACCACAGCGGTGAGCTGCCGCTGGTGCCGATCCGCCGCGGCCAAGGCGTGTGGCTGGAGGACTTCGCCGGCCGCCGCTATCTGGATGCGGTCAGTTCCTGGTGGACCAACCTGTTCGGCCACGCCGAGCCGCGCATCGGCGCAGCGATTGGCGCGCAGGCGTTGGAGCTTGAGCAGGTGATCCTGGCCGGCTTCAGCCACGCCCCGGCAATTGAACTCGCTGAGGAACTGCTGCGGATCGCGCCGCGCGCCGACAGCAGCGCGCCGCTCGCCAAGGTCTTCTTCGCCGACAACGGCTCGGCCGGGGTCGAGGTCGCGCTGAAGATGAGCTTCCACAGCCATCGCAATCGCGGCGATGACCGCCGCACGCGCTTCATCGCGCTGTCCAACAGCTACCACGGCGAGACCCTCGGCGCGCTGGCGGTGTCCGACATTCCGCTGTACCGGCGCATCTACGCGCCGCTGCTGTTGACGCCGCTGTTCACGCCCTCGCCCGATGCCTGGTACGCGCAGCCGGGCGAAAGCGCGCGCGCCTGCGCCGAGCGCGCGGCGCAGGCGCTGCAAGCCCTGCTTGAGCGCGAAGGCGACAGCGTGTGTGCATTGATTCTGGAGCCGCTGGTGCAGTGCGCCGGCGGCATGCGCATGTATCACCCGCATTACCTCAAGCGCGCACGCGAGCTGTGCACGCGCTTCGGCGTGCACCTGATCGCCGATGAGATCGCGGTCGGCTTCGGCCGCAGCGGCAGCCTGTTCGCCTGCGAGCAGGCCGGCATCGCACCCGACCTGATGTGCGTGTCGAAGGGCCTCACCGGTGGATTTCTGCCGCTGGCGGCTGTGCTCGCCACCCAGCACATCTATGAGGCCTTTCTCGACGACAGCCGCGAGCGCGCCTTTCTGCATTCGCACAGCTATACCGGCAATCCGCTGGCCTGTGCGGCAGCGCGGGCAACACTCGACATCTTCCGCAGCGAGCCTGTGCTGGAGCGCAACCGCCACACCGCCGCGCGTATGGCCGCACTGGCTGCGCCGCTGGCCGAGCATCCCAATGTGGCCGAAGTGCGCCAGACCGGGATGATCCTCGCGCTCGAACTGGTCGCCGATCGCCGCAGCCGCGCGCCGCTGCCGGCGGCTCAGCGCGGCGGCTTGCGCGCCTATCGGCACGCGCTTTCGAACGGCGTGCTGCTGCGTCCGCTCGGCGATGTCCTGTACTGGATGCCGCCCTACTGCATCGATGATGCGGCCCTGCAGCAGCTGGCCATAGTGACCGCCGGCGCGATCGAAGCGGCGGTTGAAGGCCTGTAGTCCGCGCGTTCGGGCGCGCCCGGCCCTGCCGCTATACTTCGCCCCTTCACGTCCGCCCAAGGCGCGTCCATGAACCAGAATTTCCTCGACTTCGAACAGCCCATCGCCGAGCTCGAAGCCAAGATCTCCGAGCTGCGCCACGCCAGCCACGGCTCGGCCTTCAACATCGAAGAAGAGATCGGCAAGCTGCGCGACAAATTGCGCGTGCGCACCGAAGAGATCTTCCGTGATCTGACGCCCTGGCAGGTCGCACAGCTGGCGCGGCATCCGCTGCGGCCCTACACGCTCGACTACATCGGCCATGTCTGCGAGGAGTTCGAGGAGCTGGCCGGCGACCGCGCCTATGCCGACGATGCCGCCCTTGTCTGCGGTATCGGCCGCATCGACGGCCGGCCGGTGACGATCATCGGCCACCAGAAAGGCCGCGATACCAAGAGCAAGATCAAGCGCAACTTCGGCATGCCGCGCCCCGAGGGCTACCGCAAGGCGCTGCGCATCATGAAGCTGGCCGAGCGCTTCCGGATGCCGCTGCTGACCTTTATCGACACCCCCGGCGCCTACCCGGGAGTCGGTGCCGAAGAACGCGGCCAGTCCGAGGCCATCGCCCGCAATCTGATCGAGATGGCCGAGCTGAAGATTCCGGTGATCTGCACCGTGATCGGCGAAGGCGGCAGCGGCGGCGCACTGGCGATCGGCGTCGGCGACCGCACCCTGATGCTTGAATACAGCACCTACTCGGTGATCTCGCCCGAGGGCTGCGCCTCGATTCTGTGGAAGTCGGCCGACAAGGCCAAGGACGCCGCCGAGCAGATGGGCCTGACCGCTCCGCGCCTGCTGGAGAACGGCCTGATCGACAGGATCATCAAGGAGCCGCTCGGCGGCGCCCACCGCGACCCGGCCGAGTCGGCCAAGCGGATCAAGGCCGCCGTGCTGAGCGAGCTCGATGCGCTCGATCGGCTCACTCTGCCGGCACTGCTGGACGCACGCTACGCGAGGCTGCGCCGCTACGGATCGCACCAGGCGGCCTGATACTCGCGGACGGCGACCGCGCTGGCGGAGCGCCGCACGACCGTGACGTCAAGCGGTCGACAGCGCGCTTTGGCATGCCGCCTGCATAGGCTGGCATACCCCAACGCCCCGAGATGAACATGAATAAGAAATCGATTGCGGCCGCGCTAGCGCTGGCTTTGGCCGCAGCTGTCCCAGCCGCCAACGCGGGAGTCACGATCAACGGATTTGGACAGGTCATCGCCGGTACGATCGGTGACGACGTGGACACCATGCCGGAGCGCAATTTCAATTCGGACATCGACTTCAAAGAAGAGTCGCTGTTTGCGGTGCAGATCAGCTCGGACATCAATGAGCGCGTCGATGTGGTGGCGCAGCTGCTCGCGCGCGGCTACAACGATTTCGATGCAGAGCTGGCCTGGGCCTACGCTGCGATCAAGTTCGACAGCGGCTGGAACCTGAAGGTCGGGCGTCAACGCACGCCGTTCTATCGATACTCCGATTTCCTGGACGTCGGCTACGCGCATCCTTGGGTACGCACCCCACTGGCTGTCTACAACACCCCATGGTCGAACATGGATGGCCTCGGTCTGTCGCGCAACCGGATGATGGGCGAGAACTGGTTCTCTCAGTTCCAGATCCAGTACGGCGAGTACCGCGGTGATGCTCGATTCGGCGGCATCATCTTCGACGGTACGCTGAAGGATTTCTGGGGGCTGTCGTGGGACATGGAATACAAGGAATGGCTGAGTTTCCGTGCGGCCTACTTCACTGCAGAAACTTCGCTGGACGGAACCTCGCTGGACCAGCTGTCCGCGGTTTTGGCAAGCAGCGGCCTGTCAGCGCTGGCAGACAGGATGGATTACCAGCAGGACAAGGGCGAGTTTTACAACATCGGTTTCAAGGCCGAGCGCGATGCCTGGATGGTGGTCGGTGAGTACGTGTTCGTCAGGTTGGCCGACTCGATCGCCTCAGACAAAAAGGACTGGTATCTCTCAGGGGCCTATCGCTTCGGTGATTTCCAACCCAGCGTTACGCTGGGCCACCGAAAGGCGGACCCGATTACTGAAGTGTACGCAGGCATTCCCGCCACCAGCCCGCTGTTCCCGACCATCTTCGGTGCTGTGCAATCACAGGCCTATGACGACCAGTACTACGGCGTTAGCCTGCGCTGGGATTTCGCCAGCAACATCGCTTTCAAGGCCGACTACACCCGTTTCACGTCGGACACCGATGTGCGCTTCACCTCTCGCGACGGCGCGGATCTGATCTCCGCCGGCCTTGTGTTCACATTCTGAGGATGCCCGTCATGAAAGCCCCCCGCATTCTCATCATCGCCAGCCTCAGCCTGTTCGCCCCGCTCAATGCCCACGCCGGTGCCGTGATCGTCGCTGCCGAATCCCCTGAATCGAACATGGACGCTGCCAAAGTCCAGAGCATCTTTCTCGGCCGTGAATCCAGGGTGGGCGGAAGCCCGGTCGCCCTGGTGTTCCAGAAGCCCGGCCCCGCGCGCACCAGCTTCGACGCAGACATCCTGGGCAAACCGGGCCCTCAGCTGACCGCCCACTGGTCGCGGCTGATCTTCACCGGCCGCGCCAAGCAGCCGGAAGAAGCCGGCAGCGATGCCGATGTGGTCGCCAAGGTCGCCGGCAAACCCGGTGCCATCGGCTATGTCGATGCCGTTCCAGCCGGTGCAGCGGTCAAAGTGGTGTTCGAGTTCTGACGTCCTTCCTCCCCGGGGGACTGCAACGAAAACGGGCGGCCCATGGGCCGCCCGTTCTCATTGCGCATGGCTTGAACGATCGTAAGCGTCCGCCCACCTCACCTACCTTCCTGACCTGATTCTCCCGACCGTCTCCGGTTTCCCCAACGGAGGATCGGTCGATGGCGTGTTCGGAGGTGCGGCGGTGGCGTGCGCATGTGCGCTCGC
>NZ_JBILJQ010000034.1:0-52145 GCF_044377145.1 Aquimonas sp. | reverse complement strand
TCTTGTGCAGGCGAATGTTCATGCAGTCCTCGGAGCGGAAAGCTCGGTCAGCAGGCCAACCAAGACCTCTCGTCCGACCAGCAGCGCTGACCGATTATGCAGGATGCATTCGTCCGGGATGCGACACATAGCCGCCCTCAGCGCATCGACGCTGCGATTTATACTTTGCGCCCGTCCATCCACCCCGAGGCGCCCCCGATGTCCATGATGATGAAGGCCCTGGTCAAACGCGAAGCCGCCAAGGGCATCTGGATGGAAGAGGTGCCGGTGCCGCAGATCGGCCCCAACGAAGTGCTGGTCAAGCTGGAGAAAACCGCGATATGCGGTACCGACTTGCACATCTACAAGTGGGACGAGTGGAGCCAGCGCACGATCAAGCCGGGTCTCGTGATCGGTCATGAGTTTGTCGGCCGCATCCACGAGCTGGGCAATGCGGTCACCGGCTACGCGGTCGGTCAGCGCGTGTCGGCCGAAGGTCATATCGTCTGTGGCGTGTGTCGCAACTGCCGCGCCGGTCGCCAGCACCTGTGCCCGCATACGGTGGGCATCGGCGTGAATCGCAACGGCGCCTTCGCCGAGTACATCGCGGTGCCGGCCTCCAACCTGTGGCCGATTCCCGACCAGATCTCAAGCGAGCTGGCGGCCTTCTTCGACCCCTACGGCAATGCCGCGCACTGCGCGCTGGAGTTCGATGTGATCGGCGAGGATGTGCTGATCACCGGCGCCGGCCCGATCGGCATCATCGCCGCCGGTATCTGCAAGCACGTCGGTGCGCGCAACGTGGTAGTCACCGACGTCAACGATTACCGCTTGAAGCTGGCCGCCGACATGGGCGCCACGCGGGTGGTCAACGTTACCAACACCTCGCTGAAAGACGTGATGTCCGACCTGCACATGGAAGGCTTCGACGTCGGCCTGGAGATGAGCGGCAACCCACGCGCCTTCAACGACATGCTCGATTGCATGTACCACGGCGGCAAGATCGCTCTGCTGGGTATCCTTCCGAAAGGTGCCGGCGTCGACTGGGATCGGATCATTTTCAAGGGCCTGACCATCCAGGGGATCTACGGCCGCAAGATGTACGAGACCTGGTACAAGATGACCCAGATGGTGCTGACCGGGTTTCCGCTACAGAAGGTGCTGACCCACCAGATCCATATCGACGATTTCCAACGCGGCTTCGATCTGATGGAAGCCGGCGGCTGCGGCAAGGTCGTCTGCAGTTGGAACTGAGACACGTCGTCGCGGTTGTCGCTGGCCTGCTGTGGCTCGGCACCGCGGCCGCCGCCGACGACTTCATCGATCCATTCCAGCTGCCGGAGCCTGAAATCGAACTGCGCCCGGTGACGGCGGCACCGGCCCTTGCCGACGACACGGCGGACGCTGAGATCGAGGAAGAGCCCGCGCTGCCGGCGGCCGAACTGATCCTGCCGGCGCTGCTGGCGGGCCCGGGTTTTCAGGTTCAGCCGAGCGCGCAGCTGCACGGATTCCAGGCGCACTTCGTACTCGACACCGAGTACGGCGAACTCGAAGCCGAGAGCGTTGAGATCCTTGCGATCCGGATCGGCGAGATGCCGGCGCTGAAGGCGCTGCAGTCGGAGTCAGTCACCTCTGCCGTGCTGAAGTCAGGCGCGGAGGCGGCGATGTCGCCACTGCGCGCGGTGGCGGCGGTGGTACAGCGTCCCGGCGAAAGCCTCAGCGGTTTGCCGCGTGGCGTCTGGCGCTATTTCAGCGAGCGCGTTACTCGGCTCGGTCAGCGCGCCAAGCGGCTGGGCGCGCGCGCGGATCAGCGCATCAGCCACCAGGGCTCGCCGTTCGACAATGCCGATGCGCCGCTGGCGGCCTCGCGGCGAGCGCGCGAAAAGCCTGAGGACAGCTGGTTCGGCGATGTGGGCGATGAAGTCACTCGGCTGGCCAAGCGGGAGGTCGGCTACGGCTCCGCGCGGCGACAGCTGGCGGCACGGCTGGGGGTCGACGCGTATACCGGCAATGCCCTGATCCGCGAGCGTCTGGACAAACTGGCCTGGGCCGCAACCGCCGGCAAGCTCGGCATCGAGCAGACGCTGGGCCTGCTCGACCCGGTCAGCAGCGCCGTGCTGTCAACCTCAAGCGACGTCAACCGGCTGGTGCTGGAGTTGCCGCCGGAGGATCTGCGTGCCCGCAACAACGAGCGACTTGAAGCGCTGGGCGCCGATGAGGACCTGCGCTACACCTTCCTGCAGTTCGGACGCTTCTCGCCCACCCTGCAGACCGAACTCGTGCTCACGCTTGAAGCGCTCGTCCCCGCCGACGGCATCGATGCCTTGCTGGAAATCGCACTGATGGCGCAGAACGAGGTCGAGGCACGCTTCGTGGTCAATACGCTGAAACTGGTGCAGGCGCATCTCGGCGAGCGTTGCCGCGGCGGCAGTATCGTGGGCCTCGGCGCACTGCTGGCCTATGACAGCGTAGATGGCGAGCGCGTGTTCGCTTTGCCGGTCGACCTGCTGAGCTGGACCGGCGACACCGCGCGCTGGTTCGGCCAAGCGGGGCTGTGGGATCACACGCAGCGCAGCCTAGTGGTCAGCGGACAGGTCAGCATGCTGGCGCAGCGCGCCTTGAGCCGCGACGGCTGGAGTTTGTTCATGGGTCTAGGCTTTGTCGGCGCGCCGCCCTATCCACCGGCACTGACTGAAACCGCACCGCGCTGAGCCAGCGTGGCGTCATTTGCCGCATCGCCGGGCAGCGGCTCGAAGCGCAGCAGCAGGCGCAGCGGTCCGCGCGGATCGACTGCACCGAAAGGCCAGCAGGTCACCAGCAGCAGGGCTTCGTCATCGGCACTGGCCTGCAGGCGCTGGTGACGCACATCGACGATTTCGCGCCCGGCGAGCCGATAGCGGCGGGCGCCGGTCGCCGTTGACAACTCGATCAGCTCGCCATCGGTGATCTCGCGCAGCCAGGCGAAGTGAGTGTCGCGGTGCGCGCTGATCACCGCTGTGCCGGCTGACAGCAGCGGCGCCGAGGTCTCGCTCCAGCCCGGTCCGAACGCGAGCACGCGGCCGCTGTCGCCGGCCAGCACGATCTGGCTGTCACCGCCGTCGACCCGCAGCAGACGCGCCACCGGCCGCGTATCCGCCCAAGGCCAGGGTGGATGGGCCTCGCCGTCCTGCAGGCTGCGCTGCCAGGCGCGCTCCAGCAGCTGTTGGGCCAGCGCCGCCTTGAGTGGGATGTACAGGCCATCGAGGCCCAGCGCCAACGCTGCCAGCAACAGGACAGCGATCGTTCGGCGCATCCATGGCCGCGAACGGCCCGGAGCATCCCTGCTCCGAATGTGCGGCATCCCTGCCAAGGCCGGTGACACGATGGAACGACTCAGCTGCATGTGACTGCACTCTCCGAACTCAGAAGCTCGATACTCGACATCGCCGCAGGACCTTCCCAGGGTCGACGTCTTGCTCACGCATGTTCCAGCGCCAGCCGCGCACGTCCGGGCGGGCCCTCGCGGTTCCAGACCGCCAGCAGTCCGGCGAGCACCGCCAGCAGCAGCGCCAGCCGCAGCTTCAGTTCGGTCGGCGTAGCAGTGGCGGCGAACTCCATTGCCCCGGCGGGATCGGCATTGGCGAACTGCACCGAGGCCAGATCGGCATCGAGCGGGCGACGCGGTGTGCGATCGACCGCCACCAGGCTTGTGTAGCGGCTGGACAGCTGATGCTGCAGGGCGAGCTTGAGCACGGCCTCGCGGATCGACGCCTCATCGACCCCACCGCGCAGTTGATCCTCCAGCTCGGCGATGCGCGCACTGGCCCACAGGCGCGCCACGCCCTCGGCACTGCTGACTTTGGCGGGGTCCAGGCTGAGCTTGGCCCGCCACGGCATCTGCGGGCTGAGGCCATCGACCTGCAGCTCGGCGCCGCCCTGCGGCAGCCGCGCCAGCAGCTGCAGAGGTTCACCCACGTACAGATCGGGCAACTGGCTGGGATAGGCTTCGGCTCCGGTCGGCCACAGCGTTTTCAGATCGCGCAGGGCCGGCTGATCGAGCTTGGCCAGCAGCGCATCCGTGCGCTCGGCCAGGTCTTCGGCGTTGCGGATCATCACCACCGCGCCACGCCCTACTTCAGCCGCCCGCCGCAGCACGTGCGCATTGGGCGCGCTGCCGATACCGACCGCGAACAGGCGCGCATCGCCGCGGCCGTGCTCGATGTGGTTCAGCAGCTGGGCCTCATCGGTGATCGCGCCATCGGTGATCAACACCACCTGGCGCAGATGGCTGGCGGTGGCCGGCATCGCGAAGGCCTCGACCAGCGGTGCCAGCATCTCGGTACCACCATCGGCTGCGAGCGCCTGCACGAAGGCGCGCGCTTGGGTGATCTGGGCCGGGCTCGCTTCAACCGGCTGCGGAAACACCGAGTCGTAGCTGTGATCGAAGCGGATCACGTTGAAGCGATCGCCAGGTTTCAGCCGGCTCAGCGCGCGGTCGACTGCCGCCTTGGCCTGAGTCATGGACTCACCGTGCATCGAGCCCGAATTGTCGATCACTAGGATCAACTCGCGCGGCACGGTCGGGACCGGCAGGGTCGGCGGAATCACATTGATCAGCGCGTACTGCGTGTCGCCCTGCTGCTCGACGAACACCGCCTGCTGCGGCACCGCACTGGGCTGCGGCCGCCACACCAGCTCGAAATCACGATCGGACGCAGCTTCGCCTGCTGCGAGTTCGATCCGGCGGCTACGCCCTTCGCTGCGCACGCTGAGCTGATGGGTCGAGCTGCTGACCTCGGCCAGTTCCACGCCGGCATCAAGATCCACACCGATACGGAAACCCGGCGCCGCCGCGAGGCCGAGATCAACCGCGCTGGGATCCGCCGCAGGCGCCTGCGGCCCGCGATCAAGGCCAGCTGGGGCATCGCTACCGCCGCCGCTGTAAGGCGGCACGAAGGTCAACGGCAGCGCCAGCCGGAACGCGCCGTCCTGCCAGCCCACCGCCTGCCAATACCCGATCTCGATTTCGACCGTTTCACCGGGGCCGATGTTGGCGACGCGGGTGCGGAACAGATTGGCGCGCTCGCGCTCGACCAGGCTGGCGGTGCGGCCCGCGGCGGCGGCCTGGCGATAGGCTGCCGCGGCGGCGGCCTTTTCCTGCACCTCGCCTTCGATCACCCGCCCGCCGACCTGCATGCGTAACCGGCCCACGGCAGCCAGATCAGGAAGCGGCAGCAGGTAGCGGCCTTCCAGCCATTCGGCACTGCTGTTGGTATAGCGCTGACGCACGCTGACTTCCGCCATCAGGCCGTGCACGCGCATCTCGACGGCGGTGTCGAGGGCGAAGGCCTGGCTCCATTCACCGCCTGCGGCGGGGCGGAATTCGAGGCCATCCGCGAGTGCGGTCGAGGTGCAGAGTGAGAGGGTCAGCAACGCGGCAGCAGAGCGCGCAAGTGGCAACAGCGCGGAGCGTTGGCGCGGGTAAGCAGTGGATGTGTTCAAGGCGGCCTCCTTCTGGACAGGCCGCCTTAGTTGATGCTCAGCAGCGGCCCGCACCCGGGCCGCTATCGGCGCCCGCGCTGACCGCTGATGGCGGTTCGCGGGCAGTGGCGTGCGCGAACTCTCAGCGCAGCAGGAAGGCCGCCGCCACCGCGATCACGACGATCGCGGTGATCACGCCGAACACCAGGGCAGTGCCGCCGCTCTTGGCAGGGGCGGGCGCCGGGGCCGGAGCCGCCTTGGGCATTTCCTGGCCGGGCACGACCAGCAGGAAGCGGATCGCATCCAGGCGGAGCTCGTCGCCGTTCTTGAGGATCCCGGTCTGCACACGGGTGCCGTTGATGAAGGTGCCGTTCGAGGAACCTAGGTCTTCGACCAGCAGGCCGTCCGGCGTGGGCTTGACCTGCGCATGGCGGCGCGAGATCTCTTCGCTGGGCACCGAGATATCGCATTCATGGTGGCGGCCGATTACCTGCGACGAAGCGATCGGAAAGGTCTTGCCGAAAGCGGCACCGGACACGCCGCGCAGCACGTACTTGGGCAGAGCCGCACGCACCCGGGTCGCGCCCGCGTCGTCCACCTGGGCGGCTTTGCCGCCCGGGCTGCCGGGAAGGCGCTCTACCGCCACCAGCCGCGCGGCGACGCTGCCGATGCTGAGTGAATCACCGGCGCGCAGATGCTGGCCTTCCTCGCCGGGCTGACCATTGACGACAACCTGGGCTTCACCCGCGGCGAAGCGCAGCAGCACGCGTTCGCCGGCCAGCTCCAACTCGCAGTGCGCATGCAGCACGCCTTCGGCATCCAGGCGGATCAGCGCCTCGGGGGCCGCACCGATTCGGTTGCGACCGGGTCCGAGCTGGACCGCGCCGTGTTCGCCATTCGGAAAGATGAGCTTCATCGGTGTCCTCGCTGGAGATTCTCGAAGCGATGCCGCGCCGGGACGGGCGGCATCTCAAGGGTGTTGTGTCCGACGGGACATCTGAAGCCGCCGGATCGAAACGGTGCACTTCGGCCGCCGGCCGTTCAAGCTCTGGATCAGTCGCGAGCCGGCAATTCGCGAACAACGCGAATGCCGATGGTAGTGAAGCCCGGCTCCGCTGCAAAGCCGCGCGGCCCAGCCTCGTTGGCCGGACTGAACCAACTGCCGCCCGCGGCGACACGTTGGCGGCAGCTGTTGCCGTCGCAGTCGCTGAGCCATTCGGCCACATTGCCCCACAGCCCGCGCAAACCGGCGGTCTCAAAGGCGCCGCCTGCAGATCCGGTGTGGTCATGGCCGTCGCTGCATTCACTGGCTTCGCGGGCGTTCCAGGCCTGCGCGGCGCTCTGGTCGCGGAAGTTGGCGGCACAACCCGGTTGGGGCGAGCCGGCCACCGACTGCCATTCGGCCTGCGTCGGCATCCGGTAACGCGCACCGGTCTGTTCGCTCAACCATCCGGCGTAGGCCTCGGCCATCGCAAAGTTGACGCAGACCACCGGGTGGCCGCCGTCCTGGGCGAAGTCCGGCGCCTGCCAGCTGCGGCGCCGCGAGCTGCGCAACAGCGATTCGCGGTCGCGGCAACTTGGCAGGCTTTGACCGAACTTGGTCTGACCCGCGGCAACCCAGTAGCGCCGGAACTCGTCCACGCTGACCTCGTTGCGCGCCCAGCCCAAGCGCGCAACGATTCGCAGTTCAGGGCCATCACTGCCATCGCGCAGGCGGTCGCGGAACATATGGCCCGGCTTGCCTTGACGCGCGCTTTCCTCGCTGCCCGAACGCGCGGCGCCGGATTGGGGATCCAGCCGCAAGGCTTCGGCATACAGCGCCTGCGCCTCGTCGCTGCGCCAGGCCCGCAACGCCTCCGCGCCGGCGACGATCCTGCGGTCGTGCTCGCGTGCACGCAGATCCATGGCCTCGGCCAGCACGGCCTCTCCGGCCGCGTGTGCGGCGGCCACCTGTTCAACGCACTCAAGCGCCTGCAGTTGACCATCCAGGTCGGCCGCGGCGACGGCAGTCTGCAGACAGCGCCTGCCGACTTCGGCAACGCCCGCCTGCGCCTCGCGATTGGAGGGCTCGATGCGCAGCGCGAGCAGATAGCGCTCCAGTGCGTTGCGCCCGGGTGGGGCGATCAGACGACCGGCTTCGATATTGGCGCGGCCAAACAGAATGAAGCGCGCGACCGGATCTTCCACCGTGGGAAGGGCGGCCAGATCAAGCTCAATGCCGCCTGTGGGCGGGAATTCCAAAGCGGCGTCCATTTCGTCCGCCGTGAGGTCGCCGCTCGCGAGCGGCGCGCGCGCCTGCAGCGTCATCGCCGGACGGGCGTCGGCCACAGCACTTGAGGCAGCAGCCGGCACGCTCGCGAGCGGCGCAGGCATGGAGTTCGTGCCATCTGCCAGCCACCACCACAGGCCCGCGAACAACACCAGCACGGCCACGGCGCTGGCGGCATAGAGAGGCACCACCGAGGGCGGCGGCGGTTCGGGCGTGCTGCCGGGCAGTTGAGTGCGCGGGCGCGACGGAATGACCGTTTCGGCGCGACTATCCCCAAGGTCGGCCGGCATTCGGCGCGAGGGTGCAGTGACGCGAGTGGTATCTGCGGGTGCGGGTGGAGCGAGTGCGGCAGCTTCAGGATCCGGCGCTGTCCGGGTCTTGACTGTCGCGGGACGCTCAGCGTGCTGGGGCTCCGGCCGCGCATGGAGCGGCTCTGCCGGCGCCGGGGCCCGCTCTGCGACGGCAAGAGCGGGCGGCCCGAGCAGCTTGGCCGACCACGCCGTGGGTGGGTCGGGACGCTGCTTGACTGCAGGTTCCGGTGACGGCGCCGTTCCGTCTGGCGGCGCAGCCCCAGCGGCCTCCGCAAGCGCAGTTTGCGCCGCCGCCGAAGCGGAGAGCGTTCGCTGGGCGCCGGGCGAGGTCGCCGCCTCTTGCAGTGGAGCAGCCACGATGGCGCCGCGCAGGGTCGCCGGCTCGGCTGAAGGGCTGGTCGCTGCGGGTTCGGTCTTGGGCACCGTCAATGCTGACCCTTGCATCCGGCCCTCCAGCCCGTCCAGGCAGGACAGCAGCTCGCTCGCCGACTTGAACCCACCCGCGCTGCAGCCGTCAACGATCGGCTGCCAGCGCTGCAGATAATCCGGCAGCGTTGCGCCGCTGGCGGTCGGCGCGAAACCGGTCAGCGCTTCGTAGAACAGCGCCCCGATCTCGCTGAGCGTGGCGCGGGCGCCCTCATCCTGAGCCGGCGGCGCCAGCCGGGTGATCACCGGTCGTCCCGTTGCCTCGAACAGGATCGATTCGGCGTGCAGTTCCGGCCGATGGGGAGAACGCTGCTCAAGATGGTTGACCACCAAGGCCAGCCGGCGCAGCAGGGTGCAGGCCTGTTCCAGGTCGATGCCCTCGCGCAGCCGGGTCGCCAGACTTGGGCCAGGCAGTCCGGCCAAGGCCACATAGAGGCGGCCATCGACGGTTTCTCCGATGTCGAGCACGGTGGCAAGACCAGGATGGCGCAGCCCTGCCAATTGCCGGACGCCGTCGCGCACGCGCGTATCGGCGTCACTCCAGATCTGCAGCAGCACCTGCGCGTCCTGCATCAACTGACGCGCACGCAACAACACCAAGCCGGGCTGTACGCCCAGCTCAGATTCGATCCCATACCCCTCGATCACCCAAGACGCCACCGACTCCCCCAATCTGGTCCCCCGGCCGAGCGGGTCAGCGCCCGGCCCAAACAACGCTGTCTCTTCTAGCCATTCAATTGGCGGCATCGCCGCCGTGTCGGTGTCGTTGCAGCCCCCTCGCCGCCAGCAGGTGCCGGGGCGCCGAGTCGGGCCTTCCCGGTTTGGGCGGCGTCCGCCAGCGGATGTGCAGGTTTGCAGCCGCGTGGGTGGCCGCCGCTCGCGCTAGTTTAGTGATTCGTACTGACCGGACCGCAACTGCGAGTGGCTTTGCGTGACTGGCAAGGCGCGGCGACGAGTCATAACAGCGCTCTGGCGAGGAGGAGCAAGGCCGCCAGCCGTGAAGAGACGCCGCAGATGCGTTCGATCAAATGCGAAGCACTGCAGCAGCTTGCGTTTCGTTGCAACTGGCGCGCGCGTCGGCCTTTCCATCAGCGCACGTCTTGCGGCCGCTCGTTAGCGCCCCCAGACTGATGCGATGGAAACTTCCCTGATTCTGCTCGTGCTGTTCGGCATCGGCCTGCATGCTTGGATACGCGCCCGCGACGCCGCTGAAGAGGCGCGCCGCCTTGGCGCCGAAGCCTGCGAACGTGCCGGCGTGCAGTTGCTCGACCACTCCGTCGCCCTGGTCAAGCTCGGGCTGAAGCGCAACGACAGCGGCCGACTGGGCGTCGTGCGGCAATACCGCTTTGACTATTCCCGTGAAGGCAGTGATCGCGCCAGCGGGGGGCTGGCCCTGCTGGGCCTGAAGCTGCTTTGGATCACCGCTCCCGAGCCGCTATCGGAACCCCAGCCAGCAGCTCCACTGCTGCCGGGGCGCAGCTTCGGCAACTGGGGCTAGGCGCTGAAGTTGGCGCCAGGACTGGCGCCAAGCGGCACCCGCGCACGATCAACAGACCCACTACAGGGATGATGTCGACCCGAGCGGTGCTTATTGGCTCAGCTGGGCGATGGTTCGACGCACGTCGCGCGTGAACGTGGGGAAGGATCGGCCGCCGCGCTGCTGACCACATCGTCCGTCCGTTGCGGCCTATTTGATGACACGCAGGTGCGAACGCTTCGGCGGTTCGTCGCCGCTGGGCGTCGGCGCTGGCGGTTCACGTTCGACTGCCGGCGCCGTCAGCTGCGGGTCGTCGGGCGGCAGCATCATGCCCTGCCCGGTTTCCTGCGAGTAGATCGCCTCCACCGCATCAAGCGGGATCGAAAGCGAGTGGCTGCTGCCGGAGAAGCGCGCGTGGAAGCGTATCCGCTCGTTGCCCAGCTCCAACGCTTCCACCGCACGCATGGCGATGTTGAGCACCACTTTGCCGTCCTTCACCGCGAAAGACGGCACCTGCACGCCCGGCACCGCCGCATTGACCAACAGATACGGCGTCAGGCCGTTGTCGTTGATCCAGTCGTAGATCGCCCGCAACAGGTAAGGGCGATTGGAAGTCATGCGCGGTGGCGTCGGCTCGGTCATGCAGGTAGTTCACGGTAGTGCCGCTCTTCGGGCAGCAGGCTGCGGACGAAGATCGGGCTGCGGAAAATGCGCTGGGCGTAGTCTTCGATGGGCTTCGCGTCGCGGGCAAGGTCGATTCCGAGAGCCGGCAGCCTCCACAGGATCGGGGCAAGCGCGCAGTCGGCCAGCGAGAGCTCGGTATTGAGGAAAAAGCGCGAGGCCTTGAACAACGGCAACGATGCCTGCACCAGCTCACGCATGCGTTTGCGCGCGGCTTCGGATTCGGCCCTGCTGCCCGCGGCGATGGCATCGAGCTCGGGGATCCACTCCTGCTCCAGCCTCGACATCGCCAGGCGCAGGCGCGCGCGAGACAACGGATCGATCGGCATCAGTGGTGGGTGCGGATAGCGCTCGTCGATGTACTCGCTGAGTACGGCGGCCGAGTAGAGCACCAGATCGCGATCAGCCAGGGTCGGCAGGCTCAAGGTCGGGTTGATATCGAGCAGATCCTCGGGAGGCTGGTCGGGATCGACCGCCACGAGCTCATACACGACGCCTTTCGCCGCCAGCACCAGACGAATTCGGTGACAGGTCACGCAGTCGCGCGCCGAAAACAGGGTCAGCGCGTTGCGCAGACGTGGACTCGCAGCCATCCCGTATCTCCCCATCCCACAAGATCAGGGTTCGGCCGGTGCCCGCAAGAGCACCGGCCGCCATACGGTCTGTCAGTGGACGTCTCGCCAGTACTCGGTCTTGAGCAGCCAGGCGAGGAAGGTGAAGACCGCGAGGAAGAGAATAACCCACACGCCATAGGCTTCGCGCTTCAGTGCCGCGGGCTCACCGACATAGGTGAGGAAGGCGGTGATGTCGCGGATGGTGCGGTCGAATTCCTCAGGTGTCTGGCTGCCAGCCGGAGCCAGCTCGAAGCCCGCGATCTCACCGTGCTCGCCGTAGGTCGGGCGCTGAATGCCCTGCAGCCCCCACAACACGTTCGGCATCGAGGCGCCCGCCAATACCGTGTTGTTCCAGCCGGCCGGACGGGTTTCGTCGACGTAGAACGACTTCAGGAAGGTGTAGGTCCAGTTCGGGCCGCCCGGCTTGGCGCGCGCGACCAGGGACAGATCCGGCGGGGCCTTGCCGAACCAGACCGCACCGTCAGCAGGGTCCATCGAGGCCTTCATATGCTCGCCGAACTTGGCGCCGGTGAAGTTCAGGTAGGACATCACCTGCTCTTCGGACAGACCAAGATCCTTGGCGGTGCGCGAGTAGCGCTGATAGCCCAGCGAGTGGCAGCCCGCGCAGTAGCTCATGAACAGAGCGGCGCCACGCTGCAGCGAACTTTTGTCGTTGATGTTGACCTGGCTGTCGAGCAGGGGGCCACCGCCAGCCGCCAAGGCAACGCTTGAGCACAGGGTGGCTGCGGCTGCGAAGGCAAGCGCAATCAGTCGCTTAATCATGGGTGGTCACCCGGTCCGGCACCGGCCGCACGGAATCCCAGCGGGTCCAGAACGGCATCAAGAGGAAGAACGCGAAGTAGTACACGGTGAAGATGCGAGCCATCAGGGTCTGCGTCTCGCTGCCGGCCTGCAGGCCGAGCCAGGCCAAGCTGACGAAGCCGACCGCGAAGATGGCGATCAGCAGCTTCGACAGCGGGCCGCGATAGCGGATCGAGCGCACCGGGCTGCGGTCCAGCCAGGGCAGGAGGAACAGGATCATCACCGCGCCGCCCATGATTATTACGCCGAACAGTTTGTCCGGCACCGCGCGCAACATCGCGTAGTACGGCGTGAAGTACCACACCGGCTTGATGTGCGTGGGCGTGACCATCGGGTCAGCAGGGATAAAGTTGTCGTACTCAAGGAACAGGTCACCAAAGGTCGGCGCGAAGAACACGATGAACGCTGCGATGGTCAGGAAGAAACCGGCGCCGAACAGGTCCTTGACCGTGTAATAGGGGTGGAACGGGATGCCGTCCAGCGGCTTGCCGTCTGGGCCCTTCTTCTTCTTGATGTCGACGCCGTCGGGATTGTTCGAGCCGACCTCGTGCAGCGCGCCCAGATGCAGCACCACCAGCAGCAGCAGCACCAGCGGCAGCGCGATCACGTGCAGGGCGAAGAAGCGGTTGAGGGTGGCATCGGAGACCAGGAAATCACCGCGGATCCACTCGGTCAGCTCGTTGCCGACAAATGGCACGGCGCCAAACAGGTTGATGATCACCTGCGCACCGTGGTAGCTCATCTGGCCCCAGGGCAGCACATAGCCCAGAAAGGCCTCGGCCATCAGCACGAGGAAGATCGCGACACCAATCACCCAGACCAGCTCACGCGGTTTCTGCGAGCTGCCGTACACCAGGCCGCGGAACATGTGCAGATACACCACCACGAAGAACAGCGACGCGCCGGTGGAGTGCATGTAGCGGATCAGCCAGCCCCACTCGACGTCGCGCATGATGTATTCGACTGAGGCGAAGGCCTCGGCGGCAGACGGCTTGTAATTCATCGTCAGCCAGATGCCGGTGACGATCTGATTGACCAGCACCAGCAACGCCAGCGAGCCGAAGTAGTACCAGACGTTGAAGTTTTTCGGCGTGTAGTACTGGCCGACATGCTTGTTGTAAGCGCCCTTGAGCCCGGGCGCGCGGTCGTCCACCCACTGGGTGACACTCGCGACAGTGCGATCGATCATGCTGGACATCAGGCGGCTCCCTCAGGATGGACGCCAATGATGAGGGTACCTTCGTCGACAAAACGATGCGGTGGCACCTTGAGGTTGGTCGGTGCCGGCACGCCATCGAACACACGACCCGCCAGGTCGAAGCGCGAGTTGTGGCACGGACAATAGAACCCGCCTCTCCAGTCGCCGTCGAAGGGCTCGGCCTGCACTTCAGGCTTGAACAGTGGCACGCAACCCAGATGGGTGCACAGGCCAACCAGCACCAGATACTCGGGCTTGACCGAGCGCTGCTCGTTCTTGGCGTAGTCGGGCTGCTGGTCGAGGTTGGTCGACTGCGGGTCCTTCAAGCGACCGGCCAGCGCCGGCAGCTCGGCCAGTTGCTCGGGCGTGCGCCGGATGATGAACACCGGTTGCCCGCGCCAGGTGACCGTCAGCCGCTGACCGGGTTCGATCTTGGAGATGTTTTCGGTAGTCGGCGCTCCGGCCAGCTCGGCGCGTGCGCTGGGCTGCCAGGAACTGATGAAAGGCACGGCGGCCATGATCGCTCCGGCACCACCCACCACGGCCGTGGTGGCAGTCAGGAAGCGGCGGCGGCCTGGGTTGACGCCTTGGTTAGCCATTCGGCTCTCCGCACTTGCGCAATTGGGAATTGGAGCAGGGCCGAAATGCGGGCCTTGCGAAGCGGCGTAGTGTAGCGGATGGCTGAACCCATCGACAACGCAAGCGGGCTCGACGCTGGCTGCGGCGAGGCCCTTCACAGGGCACAATGCGGGCCGCCCGCGCCACCGATGACGCCATGCAGCGCCCTTTCCGTCCATTGATGTTCCTGCTGCAGAGCGCCGTGTTCGGGCTGGCTGCTGCTTTTGTGATCCTGCAGCTCGTGCCGGGCGTCGCCGGTTGGCTGCGCGGCGGCGCTGCAGCCAGTGCGGCGGCACCGCTGCACAGCTACGCGGATGCGGTACAGCGCGCGGCGCCGGCGGTGGTCAGCATCTATGCGGACCGGGTGGTGACCGAGCGCCTGCTGATCCGTCCGGACCCCACTACGCAAAGATTCTCGGGCGTCACCGTCGGCCCGACCCGGACCCGACTTGCGCGCGCGCTCGGCTCTGGCGTGATCGTCAGTGAGGACGGCTACGTGTTGACCAACCACCACGTGATCTCCGGCGCCGAGCAGATCCGCGTCGCACTGTGGGATGGCCGGGTCACCCAGGCCCAGATCGTGGGCAGCGATGCCGAAACCGACATCGCAGTGCTGAAAATGGACGGCAGCAGCTTGCCGGCTCTGGTGCTGGACCCCGAACTGCCGATGCGGGTCGGTGATGTGGTGCTGGCGATCGGCAATCCGTTCGGCCTCAGCCAGACGGTCACCCAAGGCATCGTGTCCGGGCTTGGCCGCACCCCCTTGAATCAGGCGTTCTCGGAGGACTTCATCCAGACCGACGCGGCGATCAACGAGGGCAACAGCGGCGGCGCCCTGGTCAACGCGAGCGGCCAGCTGATCGGCATCAACACCTTCGTGCTGGGACGGCTGAATGGCGCCGAGGGGATTGGCTTTGCGATTCCGATGAAGATCGCCAGCGAGGTGTTTCGCGAGATCCGCGAGAAGGGCGTGGTGACTCGGGGCTGGCTGGGTGCGGAATACGGCGATGCCCCGGTGTTGCCGGGCGCGCATGCGCTTGAGGGCCCACGCGGCGTAGCCCTGACCGGCGTCTACAGCGGTGGGCCCGCCCAGGGCGTGGGGCTGCGCGCCGGCGATATCCTGTTGGAGTTCAACGGCGTGCCGGTTGAAGATGCTGCCAGTCTGCGCCAGCGCGAGGCGGAGCTGCCTCCGGGTTCGCGCGTACGTGTCGCCGGTCTGCGTGCCGGGGTTCCATTCCAGACCGATCTCGATCTGATGCAGCGGCCGCCCGCTGGCGCCTGATCGCTACAGCGCACCGGGCGCAGGCGAGGCTGACGCAGCCGCCGGAGCCTGCGCCAGTTCGACCCGGTAGCGGCCGAGCAGGGTCGCGACGCGTTCGACAAACACCTGCGTTTCGGCGTAAGGCGGGACACCGTCGAAGCGATCTACCGCGCCCTCACCGGCGTTGTAGCCCGCTGCCGCCAGCCGCGTGTCGCCGTCGAAGCGCTTCAGCAGCCAGGCCAGATACGCAGTGCCGCCGTAGATGTTGTCGCGCGGCGAGAACGGGTCCACCACGCCGAAGCGTGCCGCAGTGGCAGGCATCAGCTGCATCAGGCCCTGGGCGCCCTTGTTGGACAGCGCCGCGGTCTGGAACGCCGACTCGGCGTGGATCACCGCGCGCACGAAAGCCTCTTCAACCCCGTGCGCCAGTGCCGCGGTGCGGACTTCTTCTGCGAAGGCGGTGACGTTCAAGCCGACTGCGTTGAAATCGACGCTGCTGCGCACGCTGCAGGCGAAGCAGGTTTCGATGTAGCTGAAGAGCACTTGCGCGGGCTGGCCGGCCGGGCGCCGGTTGGTGTAGTGGACGACACCGTCCTTCATGTAGCGATACACCGCGCCGCGGCTGACCCGCGCGTCCGCGGCGGCGGCCGGGGCGTCGATCACCGCACCATCGCTGCGGGTGCGGAACTCCACCGAAGCGGTGGTGGGAACGGCCGCCGCGGGGGGCGGCACGGCGGCCAGAGCCGGAGCGGTCACGGGCTCTCCAGTCGCCACGGGCGCAGGCGTTGGAGTCGGAGGCGTCGCAGGCGCTGCCACCGTACCGGAGTTCAAAGTGACCGGCACCTGCAACCGCTTGCAGCCGTTGTAGCCGGTCGCGTCAGAGGTGAATACGGTCTCACCCTCCGCGCCGGTGCAGCGAAACAGCGACGAGGCTTGGGCCCCCTGCGCAAACAGGACGCTGGCAGCGAGCAGCATGGGGACACAACGGGCGGGGCGGATCGGCATTGGGCAAGTGTCTGTCAGAGCAGCGGAAAAACCAAGCCGGCGAACCGGCGCAGTGGTCTGAGAACCAGATCGGCCCACCGAGTTCCGATCAATTGGACGCTTCTACCCACTGCGCGACGTGGGGCCAACACCCATGTCGGCGACGGCCGCGATATCGACAGCTTGGTCGCGATGCGGGAATCCCGTGGTGCCACCCTGCCGATGCCGCGACTGATCCTGCGAAGCGTGCAGATCAATATCCGCGCTGGTCAGCTGCCCGAGCCTGAGGGCAACGGCCTGAGCCATCTGAAGCTCCGACTGAATGCATTTCCGGGTGGACCGACGTAGGTCGGGATCGCTCCCGGAGCTCACCTCGACAGGAGTGCCAGGCCGGCGAACACACGGTATCCGGCGCGCTGGACCTGTCGGCCGGACGCCACGATCATGGCCCCCTATCGAAGCCCGGCATCAAAGAGCGCGGACTGATGATGATTCGAAACATCCGAGTCCTGCTGCTGGCGGCAGCACTGCTGGCCGAATCGGCGCATGCGGACACACCGCAACACGACCGCAGCCGCTGTTTCGGCAGCGTCTCGCAGGGCCGACTCGAGAACGCCAGCAAGCTTCCAGTGACCGGCGCCAACTTCCAGGCCTTCAGCGGTGCCGCGGCGGCGCTCGGTCGCACGCATACGCATTCGGTGGTGCGGGCCATCGCGCTGGACGCGTATGCCGTGATCGCCGCACAGCAGCCTGAGCTGCGCTTCGTCTACGGCGAAGCGAGCTGGCCGCAGGGCGGGCGCCTGCGTCCGCACCGTACCCACCAGAACGGCCTGTCGATCGACTTCTTCGTGCCGGTGCGCGATGCCGCTGGCCACTCGGTGCCGATTCCGACCAGCCCCTTCACCCGCTTCGGCAATGACCTGGAGTTCGACCAACTCGGCCACCTGGGCGAGCTGCAGATCGACTTCGAGGCGCTGGCAGAGCACCTGTTCCAGCTGCAGCAGGCGGCCACAAGCGTGACGCCGGCATCGCACTGGTGATCCTCGACACCCGCTATCTGCCCGCTCTGTATGCAACGCGCCGGGGCCGCGTACTGCGTCAGCAGCTGAACTTTCTGCCGCGCCAGGCCTGGGTCCGCCACGACGAGCACTACCACGTCGATTTCGCCCTGCCCTGCGCGCCACTGCAGCGCTGAGGCCTATCGAATTACGGGAACCGGCCGTTCGAACACCTGCGCCCAGAATGCGGTGGTGATCCGGTTCAGCGCCGAGCTCTCGGCGTTCAAGACCACGGCGAGGCCGACGCCATGGCGCGGCGAGTAGGCGACTTCGGCCACATAGCCCTTGACCCAGCCACTGTGCAGGTAAAGCTCGTCTTCGCCGATCCGATAGATCCGCCAGCCCAGCCCGTAGTGGGCGTCGTCCAGCAGTTCGCTCCAGCCGCGCCGGCGCAGCTCGCGCGGCGTACGCACGCGTTTGCGAGTGGCGGCGGTGATCACCTCGGCCGGCAGCGCGGCGGGGAAATGCCCGAGCTGGGCCAGCAGCCATTGGCCAAGATCACGCGCGCTGGCATTGATACCGGCGGCCGGCGCGACCTGGTAGTAGGCCGGTTTCAACACCGCTTGCCGCCACACCCCCGCGCGTTTTTCGTGCGGCAGCGCGTGATTGGAATCAGCCTGCAGCGCGTCCAGACCGAACGAGGCCCGCCGCATCCCCAGCGGGGTGAACAGCCGCCGCTGCACCAGCGCCGTGTAGGGCTCGCCGCTGGCCTGTTCCAGCACCGGGTCGATCAGTGAGAACGCGATGTTCTGGTAGCTGTAGCAGCTGCGCGGCGCGCAGATCGGTGTGAGTTCACGGAAGTGCGGCAGGATGTTGGCCAGCAACTGGTCGGCATCGAGCAGGTTGTCGTAGGCGTTTGGCACCAGTCCGGTCGACTGACCCAACAAATCTTCGATGCGTAAGCGCCGGGTGTCTTCAGCGCGCTTCAGCGCAAAGCCCGGCAAGCGATCGGCCAGCGAGTCCTGCCAGCCGAGCTGACCATCGCGCACCGTCAGGCCGGTCGCCACCGCCGCAAAGGTCTTCGAGACCGAGGCCAATCGGAACACGGTGTCGGCATCGACCGGTGCCGCTGCGCCGGCCGTGCCCCTGCACCCGCGCCACCGCGCCGCCCACCACCACGGCATACGCGCCGCCCGGTACACCGGACTCCACCAGCACCTGTCGAAAGTGAGCATCAAACGCCTCGGCTTCGGGCACCGCCGCCATCAGCGAGGTCGAACACCACAGAAACCCGACTGCGGCGAGCAGGCGCGAGAGACGAACTTTGGACATGGCGTGGATTTCTGTCGAGGCGGGCGCGCGATGCTGCCGCACCTCAGCACAACGCGCGCGGAACGCCAACCGCTCCAGACCCTCAGAATGCGCGCCGCGCCTCGATCACGAATTCAACCGTCTTCAACGACGGATCGCTGTCGACCGGAATCGCCAGATCGATGTGGATCACCCGCGCGAACGCGCTGCGCGTGTTCGACAGCCGCAGGCCCACGCCGACGTCCGCCATCAATCCCGGGTTGGCATTGCCGAGACCATCGTCGCCCCAGCTGCGGCCGACATCAGCAAACACCGCACCACCGACACGAAACAACCGCCACGGGTACCAATCGGTGAAGTAGCGCTGCTCGACGCTGAAACGGGCGAAGCTCTCACCGCCGGCCCAACGCAGGGGGTAGGCGCGCAGGCCCGTATCGCCGCCCAGATACTCGCGGCCATCGAGGTCCAGCTTGTGCCCGTACTGCGCCTCCAGGGTGGCGAAGAACAGCCGGTTTTTGCCATTTTCACGGTAGTAGCGTGCGCTGCCCGACAGGCTCAGATCACGCGCGTTGCCGTCCTCCACCCGGGTCGAGAACTCCGTCTGCAGCCGCAGCAGCGACGCCTTCGGCAGGCGCAGGCCGCGGCTTGCCTCGACTTCCAGCCACCAGGCGTCGCGATCGGCACCGAGCACGGTGTCGGAGCGACCCAGCCGCGCCAGCCAGCGCTGACCGAGCAGAGCGTCTTCGCTGACGTCGATCTGGTCGTAGTTGCGCAGCACCGCCCAATCGTTGCGGATCGACTCGACGCCCACCCACGGGCCGGTGAGGTGCCGGTCTTCAGGCAGCGGGCCGCTGAGTTCGGGGTCGACCGAGGGCAGGAAGTCACGCTGCAGATCACGCAGGCCGACGGTGTAGCGGGTCACGCGATCGCCCTGCAGGCCGCTCGACACGCCCCACCACGCATCGAAATCGCGATTGCGCTGGCGGAATTCGGCGACCTCCTCGCCGCGTGAGTACAACGACTCCTCAAGGGTCAGATGATCGATCCGCACGCCCCAGCTACGCCGCGTGTCGAGGGCGTAGAACGGCTGCTGCACACCGACCGCCCAGCCGCTGCCGTCGCTGTTGTCGGTGGCGCGCAGGTCGAGCCGGGTCCAGGGCCGGAACTGGTGATCATTGCGATAGCTGAGCGCGGTTTCGCTGCGATCGGCATCCGAACGCCGGGAAAGCGACAGCTGCGCGCCGGTGCCGAGCAGATTGCTTTCTTCCAGATCCAGACCGTACGAAGATTCGCCGCCCTTGCGGCCGCCCGAGATCCCGGGATTCAGTGACCACACATCGCGGGTCTCGACCGCGATCGCCACGCGCCCGTCGACACAGGCGACCGGACGCAGCTCGGCCTCGCGCAGATACTCGGTGGCACGCAGCACGCGCGCACTTTCGTCCAGCAAGCGCTGTCGATAGGGATCCCCGGGCGCCACCAGCAACTGGCGCCGCACCACCTCGTCACGGGTGACTCGATGCAGGCGGTTGGCGGCGCGGAACAGCGCGCGGTCCTCCTCCTTGATAGAGGTGTCGAACACGTTGTTGCGCTGGATATGGATGTCGCCGACCACGGCTCCCGCGGCCTCCAGCTCAGCCGGGATCAGCGAGCCGCTTGCCGGACAGGCAGCCCACAGCGGGTCGGTGACGGCGAGCGCACACGGAAGACTCAAGCACAGCAGGCGGTAGGTGGGCCGCATTCGAACTCCTCGCGGGTTGGACTCGAAAGTCGGGTGCCGGTCGCAACGCGACGGCCGGGCCGAGAGCCGCAGCCTAAGCCTGAACGCGCTGGCAAGACGGTACGCTATCGCTCATTGGCGGCGTTTTTTGCAGCGCCGGGGCCGGGCGTTCAGCCCGTCGACCCTTGCGCTGCGGTGCCATGCAGCAGCGCGCCGGTGACATCGACCACGCTGACATTCACCTCGACGCCGCTGCGCACGCTTTCTGTCACCACGCAGAACTGCTCGAACTGGGCCAGAATCCGATCGATCTGCTGATAGCTGCCGGCCATCTCCGGCAGGGTGATCTGCGCATCGACCTTGGCGACGCGCATGCGCCCGGCCTCGTTGCGGCCCATGTGGGCCGTGGCCTGCACACGCAGCGAGGTGGGCTCGTTCTTGTACTTGCGCAGCGCGAACAGCAGGCTCGCGCCCATGCAGTTGGCGACGGCCGCGACCAGCATGCGCGATGGATTGGGCCCGCTGCCGCCGCCCAGAGGCGCCGGCTCGTCGCTGAGCAGATCGGGGATTTCGGTGCCCTCGAAGCTGATGCGAAAGACGTAGTCCTGCTCCTGCTCGACGACGATGCTGAAGGTTTCAGTCTCGGCCATGGCTCAGTTCCCTTGGGCGTACTGCATGAAGGCAGTGCGCGCGAAGCGCACGATCTCGCCGGCCGGCAACGCGCCGGACTGACGGGCGACTTCCCGACCGGCGTGGAACAGCGCCAGGGTGGGAATGCTGCGGATGCCGAACTGCTGGCCGAGGGCGGGCTGCGCCTCGGTGTCGACCTTGGCCAAATGAAACTGCGGCTCAAGCTCGGCCGCCGCCTGGGCGAAGGCCGGAGCCATCAGCCTGCACGGGCCACACCAGGGCGCCCAGAAGTCGACCAGTACCGGCAGTTGGGCGCGGCCTGCATGGGCCTCGAAGTTCTCGCTGCCCAGCTCAAACGGGCGGCCGGCAAAAATCGCACCGCCGCAGCGCCCACAGTTCGGCCGGTCGTACAGGCGCGCCTGTGGCACGCGGTTGAGTCCGTGGCAGTGCGGGCAGGCCAGCACAATGGTGTCGTCGCTCATGCAGCAGTCTCCTTTTCGGCTCGCAGATTCAACCACGCGTAGTACAGCAGCGGGATCACCACCAGGGTCAGCACCGTCGACACCAGGATGCCGAAGATCAGCGCGATGGCGAGACCGTTGAAGATCGGATCGTCGAGGATGAACAGCGCGCCGGCCATCGCCGCCAGCGCGGTCAGGGCGATCGGTTGCGCACGTACGGCGCAGGCTTCGATCACGGCGTCTTCAAGCCGTCGACCGTGGGCCAGCTCGTGGTTGATGAAGTCCACCAGCAGGATCGAGTTGCGCACGATGATGCCGGCCAGGGCGATCATGCCGATCATGCTGGTGGCGGTGAACTGTGCCCCCAGCAGGGCGTGCCCGGGCATCACACCAATGACCGTCAACGGGATCGGCGCCATGATGATCAGCGGCACCACATAGCTGCGGAACTGCGCCACCACCAGCAGATAGATCAGCAGCATGCCGGCGCCGTAGGCGATACCCATATCGCGGAAGGTCTCGAAGGTGATCTGCCATTCGCCGTCCCACTTGAGGCTGAAACCGGCGGTGCTCTCCGGCGGTGAGAAGAAATGCTGCTCCAGCTCGAACCCGCCGGGCCGCGCATCGGCCAATGCGCCGACCACGGCGAACATGCCATACAGCGGGCTGTCGACCGCACTCGCTTCATCGGCCATGACGTACACCACTGGCCGCATGTCCTTGTGGAAGATCGCGTGCTCCCACTCGGCCGCCTGTACCCGCACCACTTCGGACAGCGGCAGCATGCGGCCATCCGCCGCACGCACGCGCAGACCGAGCAACGCGTCCAGGCTGGCTTGATCGCCGCTGGGCAGACGCAGCCGCACCGGCACCGGGTACTTGGAGGCGCCGTCGCGCAGATAGGTGGCATCGACACCGGAGACCGCCGCCTGCAGCGCCTGGGCGATCTGCGCCTGCGACAGGCCCAACCGCGCCGCACGCTCGCGATCGACCACCAGCACCTCACGCGCAGCAGTGGCTTCAACCGTGCTGTCGATGTCGACCAGGCCCGGCGTCGTGCGAAAGGTCTCGGCCAGATCGAGCGCAATCCGCCGTGCGCTGGCCGCATCGGGGCCGTAGATCTCGGCCACCAGCGGCGACAGCACCGGCGGGCCCGGCGGCACCTCGACCACTTTCAGGGCCGCACCGTAGCGCGCGGCGATCTGCTGCAGCGCCGGCCGCACCGCGCGGGCGATGTCGTGGCTCTTGCGCGCGCGCTGCGACTTGTCGACCAGATTGACCTGCAGGTCGCCCACGTTGGCGCCTTCGCGCAGGTAGTACTGGCGCACCAACCCGTTGAAGTTGACCGGCGCCGAGGTGCCGGCATAGCCCTGCATGTCGGCCACTTCGGGCACTTGAGCAAGCGTCATCGCGAGCTCTTGCAGCAGCGCATTGGTGCGCTCCAGCGGACTGCCCTCGGGCAGGTCGACCACCACCTGGAACTCCGACTTGTTGTCGAAGGGCAGCATCTTCAGCACCACCAGCTGCACCACCGCCAGCCCGGCTGACAGCACCACCGCCGCAGCAATGCCGGCGAACAACAACCAGCGCCGGCGCGCGCCACGCTCGCGATGCAGGAACGGCCGTAGCAGACGCTCGAAGACTGCGTGCAGGCGGGCCGCGATGCCGCTGCCGTGGGCTTCTCCCTTCGCCGCCGTGTCGGTCGCCACCGTTGAATGGGGTGGATCTTGACCCACCAGGGCCTCAACTGTGCGCCCCCCTTCAACCTGCACATCGCCCACGCGCGACGATTGCGAGTTGTCGAACGGGTCGGGGCCCGGTGGGTCGAGACCCACCCTATGCGTCGTGTGCTGCTTCGACAGCAGCTTCAGCGACAGCCAGGGCGTGACGATCAGCGCCACCGCCAGCGACAGCAGCATGCCGACCGAGGCATTGATCGGAATCGGCCGCATGTACGGCCCCATCAGGCCACTGACGAAGGCCATCGGCAGCAGCGCGGCGATCACGGTGAAGGTCGCCAGAATCGTCGGGCTGCCGACCTCGTCGACCGCGGGTGGAATCGCCTCGATCAGCGACTTGCCGCCGCGCGCCATGTGGCGGTGAATGTTCTCAACCACCACGATCGCATCATCCACCAGGATGCCGATCGAGAAGATCAGCGCGAACAGCGAGACTCGGTTGATGGTGAAACCCATCGCCCAACTGGCGAACAAGGTCAGCGCCAGTGTGATGATCACGGCGCTGCCGACCACTACCGCCTCGCGCCAGCCCAGCGCGAACAGCACCAGCAGGACCACGGCCATCGTCGCGAAGACCAGCTTCTGGATCAGTTGGATCGCCTTGTCGTTGGCGGTCTTGCCATAGTCACGGGTGATGCTGACCGTAATGCCTTCCGGAATCAGGCTGCCGCGCAGCTCGCCGATGCGACGTTCAACGGCCGTGGTGATGTCAGCCGCGTTCGCGCCCGGCTTCTTGGCGATCGCGATGGTCACTGCGGGGGCCATGCCCTGCAGGGCGCCGTCAACCGTTGGTGCATGCCAGACGTATTGGATCGGCAGATCGGCGCCGCGGCGGATATCGGCGACATCCGACAGCAGCAGCGGGCGGCCCTCGCGCAGGCCGATCACCAGCTCGGCCACCTGCTGGGCATCGGCCAGATAGGTGCCCGCGGTGACCGGCACCTGCACGCCAGCGCTGATCCGCTCGCCGGCCTGGCTGACCACATTGCTGGCGGCCAAGGCAGCGGACAGGTCGTTCATGTCCATGCCATAGGTGGCGAGGCGTACCGGGTCCAGCTCCACCACCACGGCACGGTCCGGTGCACCGATGCTGTACACATCGCGGGTGCCGGGCACGCGCTTCAACTCGGTCTCCAGCGTGTGCGCGACTTCAGCCAGCTCCACGCCGCCGCGGGCGGGGTCGTCCGTCCACACGGTGAGGCTCATCACCGGCACATCATCGATGCCCATCGGCCGCACCAGCGGCTGGCCGACGCCGAGGCCCGGCGGCGCCCAGTCGGCATTCGAGTAGACCTGGTTGTACAGCCGCAGGATCGCGTCTGCGCGCGGCACACCGACGGTGAACTCGACCGTCAATACGGCGATACCGGGCCGGCTGATCGAGTAGACGTGCTTGACGCCCTCGATCTCCGACAGCACCTGTTCCAGCGGGTAACTGATCAGATTCTCGACGTCCTCGGCCGGCGCGCCCGCGAAGGGCACGAACACATTGGCCATGGTGACGTCGATCTGCGGCTCTTCCTCGCGTGGTGTGATCATCACCGCGATCAGGCCCAGCAGCAGGCCGGCGATGGCGAGGATCGGCGTCAGCGGATTGTTCTGGAAGGCCGCGGCCAGTCGGCCGGAAATGCCCATGCGTGCGCCCTGCTCAGTCATCGCCGCGGGCCTTGCGCTGCTGCTCCAGCCAGACGCCGGCAGCGACCGGATCGGCGGCGACGCGTTCACCGGTGCTCAGGCCTGAAAGCACCTCGAATGCATCGCCGTAACGATGCCCAAGGCGCAGCTGGCGCAGGCTGAGCCCCGACTCGGCCAGCACGTAGGCGGCGGTAACCTCGCTGCGTCTGACCAGGCTGGTCGCCGGCAGCAGCAGGCGCTCGGCTTCGCCGATCACGAACGCGACCTTCGCAGTCATGCCCGGTGCCAAGTCGGTATCGGCCTCGGGCAAGTCGACCCGCACGCTGAAGCTGTGGGTGCCAGCGTCGGCATACGGAAACACGGTCACCGATTCCGCGGCGATTCGGCGCCCGTCGGCCAGCAGCAGAAAGGCGCGCCCGCTGGCGCGAATCGCGGCCACGTCCGACTGCGGCACCTGCACCGCCAGCCGCAGCCGATCCAAGGACAAGCCTTCGATCAGCGGCTGGCCGGGCCCGACGGTTTCACCGACCTCGACGAAGCGACGCGTGACGATGCCCGAGTACGGCGCGCGCACGACCGTGTAGTCGACCCGCTCACCGGCCGCGCTCAATGCGGCTCGTGCCGATTCGAGCTGGGCGCGCGTGGCATCGCGGCGGGCGGTGGCCTGATCCAGCTGGGCACGCGCGACCAGCCGCCGCTCGTAGATCTCCGATACGCGCTTGAACTCCGCTTCGGCCTCGCTGGCCGCCGCCTGTGCCGCGGAGAGCGCCGCCTGCGCCTGCCGCTGCGCGGACTGCTGCTCCACCGCAGTGAATCGCACCACCACATCACCGGCGTTGACGAAGTCGTTCACGTCATAGGGCAGCTCGAGCACGCGGCCGCCGGTCTGTGCCGACAGCGTGGCCTGGTGCACCGCCTCGACCACGCCGTCCCAGATCCGCTCACGCGCCGCGGTTTCGGCGCGCGCTTCGATCAGGGCCAGCGGTGGCGCGGCGGCCGCGGCCGGCTTCAGTTCGGGCTCTGAACCACCGCATGCCGACAGGGCCAGCAGCAGGGGCAGCGCGATGACACGCAGGTGCGGGACGGTACGCATCGTTTTTCCTTACTTGAACGCGCAGCCCGACTTTACGCCGAGCTTCGAGAACACCATCGCCGCGGGGCAGAAGCCTGTAAACGAAGCCTGCAACAGGTTGGCGCCGACGAACAACGTCAACAGCAGCCACCACGGCGACACATAGTGAGAGAGGGCGACGCTGAGCAGGATCAGCACGCCAGCGAAGGCGAAGATGGCACGGTCGAGGTTCATGGGGTGTTCCTTTGGTTGGGGATTCGAGATTCGGGATTCGGGATTCGTTGGAAGCAGGTTGGCGCGGAGTGGTGGGCGGGCTCCGGGCCTGCGATGAGTTCTGCTCTACTTCAGCCGGTCGATACCGAGCGCTTTCAGCAAGTACTTTTCGTACAGCGGCTCGGTGTTGCCGGACTTCATCTTCGACAGGAAGTACTTCTCGAACGCGATCTTGGCGAGATGCACCCAGCGGCCGACCTTGGCCCAGGTGACATTGCGCGGCGGGATCTGCGGGATCGCCACGAATGCGGCGCCGGTGTCGCCCATGTCGGCGAGGCAGATCGCATTCCAGGTCGCTACCGCTTCAGCGGGTCGGCCGTCGAGGTCGGCACGGATGTTCTCGACGATCGCGCTGACCATCGATTCGATCATGAAGCCGGTCTTGGGTGCGCCGGTCGGCACCGGCGTGACTTCCACCGGCGGAATCGCCACGCAGACGCCGGCCGAGAACACGTTCGAATAGGTCGGGTTGCGCTGGTGGCGATCGATCAGCACGAAGCCGCGCGGATTGCACATCTCCTTGACCGCACGCAACGCGTCCACCCCGGTGAACGCCGGCAGCACCATCGAGTACTTGAACGGCAGCCGGTGCTCGCGCGCCTTCTCGCCGGCCTCGTTCATCTCGTGAACTTCCATTTCGCCCGCGCGCACTTCGGCGATCCGCGCGTTGACGATCCACTTGATATGACGCTGGCGGAACTCGCCTTCGAGCAAACCCTTGGAGTCGCCGACGCCGCCCAGGCCCATGTGGCCGACGTAGGGCTCGCTGCTGACATAGGTGATCGGCACCCGATCGCGCAGTTTGCGCTTGCGCAGGTCGGCATCCAGGATCATCGCGAACTCGTAGGCGGGGCCGAAGCAACTCGCGCCCTGTGCGGCGCCGATCACGATCGGGCCGGGATCCTTGATGAATTCCTGGTACGCCTGCCAGGCATGCAGCGCATGTGGCGTGGTGCAGATGGACTGGGTGTGCGCTTCCGGGCCGAGGCCTGGAATTTCGTCGAAGGCGAGCCGCGGGCCGGTGGTCAGCACCAGGTAGTCGTATTCAAGGCGTCGGCCATCGGCCAGCGTCAGCGCATTCTCGGTCGGCAGCAGCGTCTGAACGCCGCAGCTTTCGAACGCGATGTCCTTCTTGCCGAGATAGGGGCCGATCTCGATCTGGATGTCCGAGGGCTTGCGCCAGCCCACTGCCACCCAGGGGTTTGACGGCGTGAATGAAAACCGCGGGCTGTCACCGACCACGGTGACCGAGTGCCCCTTGCCGAGCCCCGCGCGCAGCTCGTAGGCCACGCTGATGCCGCCGATGCCGCCGCCTACCACGATGATCCTGGCCATCACAGCCACCTCCCGCATGCCGGTCGTCAGAGGTCCAGGCGCGGCCCGAACCGGGGGGCCAGCGCCTGAGTGCAGCAGTTGTGGAGGGGACGCTACGCCTGACTTGCGCGGCTGCACCTGACATTGGACAATTTAGATAACTCTAATATTAGAGTAAACTAATATTTACTGGAGAGTGCCATGTCGAAGTCCCCATCCGAGCTGGTTGCCGAAGCCCGCGCGCGCATCAACGAAGTCAGTGCCGAAGCGCTGGCGGCCGAGGCACCGGGCAGCTACGTGCTGATCGATGTGCGCGAACCCGCCGAGTTCGCCACCGGTCACCTCGCGGGCGCGGTGCCGATTCCGCGCGGCGTGCTGGAGTTCCAGGTCGAAGCCAACCCTGCCGTGGCCTGCGTGACCGAGCCTGCGCTGGCCCTGCGCGAGCGGCCCATTGTTGTGTACTGCCGAACTGGCGGCCGGTCCGCTCTTGCTGCTGAAAGCCTGCAGAACCTGGGCTTCAAGAACGTGCGCTCGCTGGCCGGCGGCATCACCGCCTGGACCGCCGCGGGGCTACCCGTGACGATGCACTAGAAGCCGGCAGGCCGGGGCAAAGCTCAAGCGGCGACGCGGCTGCGACAGGCACATGAGAACGCGGCGCAACCCAGCCGCGGCCACGCTCCAACTGCCACGGAGCCCAGCCCACACGACCAGGCGATGCTGCCAAATCCGCACGCCTGGTCACCCGCCCTAGAATGGTTCGCCCAAGCGGGCCCGCCACTCCAGCTACAGCGACCACATGCCCACATCCAAGTCCAACACCCAGATGATCGCCCCTACCGACGCCGAGGAGATGCGCGCGCATGCCACCGATGCCGCACAGCTGTTGAAGGCCATGGCCAATGATCGCCGACTGATGATCCTGTGCATGCTGGTCGGCGGTGAACAGGCGGTCGGCGACATCAATGCAGGGCTGGAACTGTCGCAGTCAGCCCTGTCGCAGCATCTGGCGGTGTTGCGCGAGGAAGGCCTGGTGCGTACCCGGCGCTCCGCACAGACGATCTACTACTCGCTATCGCCCGGCCCGGTGCAGGAGATCATCGGCGTGCTGCACAGGATCTACTGCGGCACGCCGGGTTGAGAGCCGGTAGACGAGTCGACTGCTGCTGCGCTCGCATCCGACTGTGATTCACGCCGACGCCAATCGACGCCGGATGCGTGACAGCGCCACCGGCGTGATGCCCAGCCAGGCCGCGATCTGCTTCTGGCTGACGGCAGACTCCAGCGTGGGCTGCGCCTCGATCAGCGACCGATAGCGCTCAGCGGGCGACAGTTGTACCAGCGCAGCCTCGCGTCCCAGCCGCTGCGAGCTCGCCCACATGAGCCGATCCATCAGATACGTCCCGCTGGCAGCATCGCTGCGCCGCAGGGCGTCGAGCTTGGCGACCTCCAGCACACGCACTGCCGTTGGCATCAAGGCCTCGATACCCAGCGCGGATTCGGCGCAGCACAGCCGCGCGTTGCTAGGCGCCTGCGTGCCGTCGGGCATCAGATCCAGACGGCCCTCCGACGGCAATGCCGCGGTGCGGTCGCTCGCCCGCAGCTCCAGCCGCGCCCAGGCCCAGGCCCGCGGCCCGAGGAAGTCGTGGTTGAACTCGCCTCCGTCGGCACCCAGCGAATAGGTGCGCAGCAGGCCGTGCTCAAGCACCCAGACCTGGCTGCACACGGCGCCGGGTCGGACCAGGCTGTCACCCTTGGCCAGTACACGCAGGGGGCTGCACTGGATCAAGGTTTGCAGGGCCGCTGGCAGTGATTGATGCATCCGTAAACCCGGGTTAATGCGCGATTGCGCGAACGCGACGAGCCTGCAGCCCCCACCGAAACGGCCCAGCGCATGCATTCGACCACCGATTGGCGCCCGCGTCATCCCAACTGCAACGGGCTGCAGCTCGGCCTGCTGCTGGCCCTGCCCTGCTGGCTGTACGCCAGCACTGGTCTGCCACAGGCGCTCCGTCTGCTGCCGTGGCTCGGCATGGTGATGCTGGTGGTGTTCGCCGCAGAGTTCTGGTGCACGCACCGCCGCGACTGGCAGCCGACATCGGCCGAACTCAAGCGCGACATCAGCGTGTTCGGCCTGAACGCAGTCGCCGACGGCGCGATCAGCGCTCTGTTGGCGATCGTGGCGGTCGCGCTGGCTGGGGACGCACTGGGCTGGCCGTTGGCGCTGCAGCTGGCGTTGGGCCTGCCGCTGGCGGAGTTCGGCCCGTACTGGCTGCACCGCTTGAGTCATCGTGACGGCTGGTTGTGGAAGGCGCACCTGCTGCACCATCGGCCCGATAAGCTCAACGCTGCAAATGCACTCACGGCGCACCCGCTGAATGCGGCATGGGACACGTTGGCGCGAGTGCTGCCACTGCTGCTGCTTGGATTTTCCGGTGAAGCCATCCTCGCGCTCAGCACATTCGCCTTGACCCAGAGCGTTCTGGTGCACGCCAACATCGAGACGAGGCCGGGTCGGCTCGGTTGGGTACTCGGCAACGCCGAGCTGCATCGACTTCACCACAGCACCGACAGCGCTCAGGCCGGCAACTTCGGCACCGCGATTCCGCTGTGGGATCACGTGTTTGGCAGCTGGCGCTTCGGCCCGGAGCCGCACGCGGTCGGTGTGTTCGAGGACGCGGCCTACCCGACTGCACTGCAGTGGGGCGCACTGCTGGCTGTTCCTTTCAGTGGCCTCTCCGTTGGCCGAGCCTGCGGTGCGAGGCTCAACGCCTGCCGAAGGTCTGCAGCTTGCGCGGCCGACGCCACCATAGAAATCCGACCACCGGCAGCATCCACAGCGGCGCGAGGTGCAAGGTCCCAAGCCAGCCACTGCGCGCCGCCATCAGACGATCCACCGCCACCGCCGGCATCTCGGTGACATAGGCGTGGCGCTCCACATTGGCCTCGGCGAAACCCGCCATCGAGTCGGTCAATCCCAGCGGAGCCGCCAGCGCCTCACCGATCAGCAGATAGCTGTAGGCCAGCGGCGCCTGCATGCGCAGCGGCTCACGCAGGCTGGGGCCGAGCACAGCCGAGCCGGCAACGCCAGCCCAGAAGGCAAGGTTCACCAGCAGGCAGACCACCCAGATGAACATTGCTACCGCGTGCATCGGAAGGCGCATGGCTTGGCTCCGTTATCTGATCGGCGTCGGCGGGATCGAGGCGCCTCGCAGTATGCAGCTGCAGGCGCGGACGGCGCCCGCCATGTTGAAAGCAGACAGAGCGCCCGAGCGCTCACGGAGGCGTTGCTGAATGCACTCGGCGCCCACTTGCCGGCACAACCACGGGCGGAATCCGCTGCTAGAATCCACAGTCCCTTCTCCCATGCAAAGGCCTGTTGATGAGGATTGCTTCGCTGCGACCGTTGCTCAGCCTGCTGCTGGCAAGTACCTGCTTCCTCGCCGGCTGCGCGGCGCCCTCGGCAAGCCGGACCAGCCCATCAGCGCCTGCCGTCGCGGCCGAAGCGCCTGCGGTGCAGCCCTACACGCTGGAGAGGTTTCGCGAAGAGCGCAAGCTCGAACAGGACGTGGCAACGATCGTTGTCGACAATCCCTACGGCGAGGTCCAGATCCGGCAAAGCAGCAGCAGTTCGATTTCGATCCAGGTCGTTGAACAGCGCATCGGCGCCAGCCCGCGCGAAGCGCGCCGCGAATGGTTTTCCGAACCCGGCACGCAGGGCATTCGCGTTCGCTACGACGAGCATGACCCTGCGACTCCGGCCGACCCTCGGCTCGGCCGGGTCGACCTGTTCGTGTTCGTGCCGTCGAAGCTGAAGGTCCAGGTCTACGCCGACTTCGGCGCGATCGTCGTGCGCCGCCTGGACAACTCTGTGTTCGCACGCAGCCGCAGCGGAATCATCACGGTCGCAGCGCGAGGCGCGATGGATCTCGAAAGCGAAACAGGCCTCATCCGCGCCTTCGCGATGAGTGCAGAGTGGGCGGAACCGGTTCGTCTGCGCACGGGCGGCGGTGTGCTGGCCGACGTTCCGCTCTTCATCGAACTTGATCTTGAGGTCACGGCAGCCAGCGGGATCAGCGCCGATTTTGAACTGGACCAGCGCGCCCAGCAGCCCGATGGCCGCTGGACCGCGAACCATCGCCTTGGGGGAGGCGTGCGCAAGATGTTGATTGAAAGTACAGCGGCCGACGTGATGCTGCAGGGATTGAAATCACCGGTTCGCTGATCTGCAAGGGGGAGCGCTGCGACGCAACGTTCTTTGGTGAGTTGCTTTGAAATTTCTCGGGGAGAGAACGTGAAACGACTGAAATGCCTTCTGGCGGCCGGCATTGCCGCTGCTGTCTGCGCCGCATCGCCACTTGCGGTAGCTGCGGACAAATCACCTGACGCTGCGGCGTCAGCCACATCTACCACGTCCGAGTTCCTGGGGATGTCCTACCCGGAAGTACTCAGCGTCGATGTCCAGAACATGCGCGGGCGCGAATGGCAGCCTGGCGATCCGATTCGAGAGATCCCGCGCCAGCACTGGGCCGATCCACTGGTGCTCAATGCTCAGCAACGCGAGCCCGTAAACGCGCCGGCAGCGGATCCGCTGGTGGCCCTGCAGCAGCAGTTCGACCGTACGGCGGGCCTGCGTGGCACCAGCTTCAGCACTCCCCAGCAGAGCTACCAGGGCTCGCCTGGCACCACCCTGCCGCCCGATCCCACCGGCGATATCGGCACCACTCAGTATGTGCAGGCGATCAACGGTTCCGGCGGCAGCCGCATCCGCGTCTACAACAAGCTCTCCGGCGCCATCCAGGCGGACTTCACCCTGGCCTCAACCCTGACCGGCACCAGCCCCTGCAACACCGGCCTCGGCGATCCGATCGTCCTGTTCGATGCGCTGGCCAACCGCTGGGTCATCACCGAGTTCTCACCGCAGGCCGGCCGCGCGCTGTGCGTGTACGTCAGCGCCAACGACGACGCCGCCAACACCAGCGCTGGCAACTGGTCGCGCTACAGCTTCGTGATGCCTGCATTCCCGGACTACCCGAAGTACGGCGTGTGGCCGGATGCCTATTACGTGACCGCCAACGAGGGCGGCACTGCCGGCGCTCGGCCGGTTTACACCTTCGAGCGCCAGCAGATGCTTCAGGGCTTGCCGGCCCGCTTCGTCCGCGTGACCGTGCCGAACCTGAGCGGCTTCGGTTTCCAGCTGCTGACCCCGGCGCATTTCGTCGGCGTCAATCAGCCACCGGCGGGCGCCCCCGGCGTTTTCATGCGTCATCGCGACGACGAGTCGCACAACACCGGCAGCAACAACCCCGCCCAGGATTTCCTCGAGCTGTGGCAGTTCAGCATGGACTGGGCCCCGGCCACGCCGGTCGGCACACTGACCCCGGTGCACCAGATTCCGATTGCCGAGTTCAACTCGCGCATCAACGGTTTGACCGCGTTCAACGCCTTCCCGCAGCCGAACGGACAGCGTCTTGATCCACTGCGCGAGCCGATCATGAACGTGCTGATGTATCGCAACTTCGGCAGCCATGAGTCGCTGGTCGGCAACCTGACCACAAACACCCAGACTGACCCAGTACTGCGTGGCGCGATCCGCTGGTTCGAATTGCGCCGCGCCACCGGCACCGCAGCAACCGGCTGGCAGCTGCATCAGGAAGGCACCTATGCACCGACCGACGACGGCGGCGCGATCGACCGCTGGATGGGCGGCTCCGGTATCGACGATGCCGGCAACATCGCCCTGGCCTACAGCGTGGTTCGCCAAGCCGGCACCACGCCGATTCCCGCGGGTCTGCGCTACGTCGGTCGCCTTGCGGGTGATCCGCTCGGCGTGATGTCAACGGCCGAAGGCGTGATCGCCACCGGCGAGCGCAGCCAGGGCAACGAACGCTGGGGCGACTACCACCAGATGGGCGTCGACCCGGTCGATGGCTGCACGTTCTGGTTCACCGGCGAGTACATGGGCCCGGCCGGCAGCACCAACAACACTCGCATCGCCAGTTTCCGCCACCAGGCCTGCGGCACGCCGACGTTCACCCTCGCGAGCAGCGTCAGCCAGCAGGCGGTGTGTACCGCCAATGCGCCGGTCACGCTGAACCCGATCGCGATCAATGTCGGCTCGGTCAACAGCTTTGTCGAGCCGGTCAGCTTGAGCTTCGATCCGGCCCTGCCCGCCGGCATCACCGGCAACCTGAGCCCAGCCACCGTGGTGCCCGGCAATGGCTCCAGCCTGGCGCTTAGCCTGGCCGCCAATACAGCCATCGGCGCCAACACGGTCACCGTGCTGGGCGAGACCGGCAACATCAGCAAGAGCATCAACATCCTGCTGAACGTGTCGACCGCCCTGCCGACCGCACCTGCCCTGGTCAGCCCGGCCAATGCCGCCACCAATGTGCTGCTACGGCCGACGCTGAGCTGGGCCGCGGCGACCCAAGGCAGCGCTTATGTGGTTGAAGTCGCGACCGACGCTGGCTTCTCCAACATCGTGTTCACCGGCAACGTCACCAATGGCACCAGCGTCAGCGTCGGAACGGCCCTGCAGAGCAGCACCAACTACTTCTGGCGGGCGCGCTCATCGAACGTCTGTGGCGCTGGCGGGAACTCGCCGGTGTTCAGCTTCCGCACCCAGCCGGCACCGGGTGACTGCGACTCGGGCAGCACGGCCTTCAACGTGTACTCGGAGAACTTCACCGCCGGTGCGGCTGGCTACACCACCACCGGCAGCGTCGGTGCGCAGACCTGGGCGCTGTCGACCGTCAAGCCCAGCCCGCTGTCGGGCGGCAACGCTTTCCTCGCCACCGGCATCGCCACCGTGTCCGATCAGCGACTGACCTCGCCGACCATTGAACTGCCGAGCGACACGCTGCCGCTGACGCTGAAGTTCCAGAACTTCCGCAATCTGGAAAACAATGCGACGACCGGCTGCTATGACGGCGGCATCCTGGAGATCTCGGTCGACGGTGGTGCCTTTACCCAGATCACCGGCAGTGCGCTGCTGAATGACCCCTACCGCGGTCCGATCAGCGGCCAGTTTGGCAATGTGCTGGGTGGCGTGCAGGCCTGGTGCGAACCGAACCCGGGCCGCCCCTATGCCGACACCCTGGTTGACCTGAGCCCCTACGCCGGCAGCGATGTGCAGCTGCGCTGGCGGGTGGGTACGGATGACTCGGCGGCCCGCGAGGGCTGGTATGTGGACGATGTCCGCGTGCAGGCCTGCAACGTGCCCACCGAGCCGGATCTGGCGGTCGGAATGACCAGCGCCAGCCCCCAGGTGGGTCCCGGTCAGTCGTTCACCCTGGTGGCCCAGGCCAGCAACGGCACCAGCATCGCCGCAACCAATGTGGTGCTGGATGTAAGCGTCGACCCGGCCTTCCAGATCACCGCAGTCACCGGCGCCGGCTGGACCTGCGCGCCGGCGACGGCCACCACCCATTCCTGCACCCTCGCCACGCTGGCCGGTGGCGCAGCTGCACCGGTGCAGATCTCGTTGACGGTGGCCGCGGGGGCGACTGCGGGCGCCAAGACCTCCAGCGTCGCCATTACCGGCGTCGGTGGGGATGCCAACCCGGCCAACAACGCGGCGCAGATCACCACCACGCTGGTGATCCCGAACGAAGTGTTCGCCAACGGCTTCGAACAACCCTAAAGCCGCGTCACTGATCCAACCCGGCGGCTGATGCCGCCCTGCTGGCCCGGCGCACCTCGCGGTGCGTCGGGCCAGATGGCGGTGCAAAGCCGCCGCCCTTCTGGACACGCCCCCCGATTCGGCGCGCGATCGCGCGCGAACCACGCTTGATGTGGTCATCGCGGTGGCTTACGCGATTCCGACCAAACGCTCACGCGCACGACCGCCTTACGGTCGCCAGCTCCTCGACGCGCGTGACGGCTTCAAAAACTCAGCCAAGCTGCAGGCCGCTCAAGCTGCGGTGCTGCGGTGTTCGTCCTTGTGCGCAGGTCAACACCGAAGCCCATCCGCAGTTGGCAACCCACAACCGTAGCCGACATGACAGCTGTCACCCCAGGCAGCTGACAGCCCCCACTGCCGGGCGGCGGCGGCGGGCGCGAAGCTGTGGCCGTCGCCCACTGCATGCCACGGAGTCGCCCATGTCCAGCACCGCAAGCCCTGTCGCCCGCCTCACCGACGCACGCAAACACTATGGCCCGATCGTCGCGCTGGACTGCGTCGATCTGGAGGTCCGCGCCGGCGAAGTGTTCGCTGTGCTCGGCCCGAACGGCGCCGGCAAGTCGACCGCGCTGGGTCTGCTCACCGGCCGGCTGGCGCCGGATAGCGGCGAGGCCCAGGTGTTCGGGCTCGACCCGCGCGATGCCGCCGCTCGCCGCCGCATCGGCGTAATGCAGCAGGAGGCCCGTCTGCCCGAGACCCTGCGCGTGGCCGAGCTGGTGACGCTGTGGTCGGGCTACTACCCGGACCCGCGCCCGGTCGCCGAAACCCTGTCGCTGGCCGGCCTGGTTGATCTCGCCAAACGGCCCTACCAGGCGCTGTCGGGCGGCCAGCAGCGCCGGGTGCAGTTCGCGCTGGCGATCTGCGGACGCGCGCCGCTGCTGTTCGTCGACGAACCCACCACCGGGCTCGACATCGAAGCTCGCCGCGCTTTCTGGGACGTGCTGCGCGGGCTGCGCGAGGCCGGCACCAGCCTGGTGCTGACCACCCACTATCTGGAGGAAGCCGACGCGCTGGCCGACCGCATCGTGCTGATCAATGGCGGCCGCGTGCTGGCGGAGGACACGCCCGCGGGCCTGAAGGCGCGCAGCACCGGCAGCCGCGTGGCGGCGCGCACTTCGCTGGCCGCCGCCGAGCTGGCCAGCTGGGACGAAGTCGACGCCGTGGAGTCCGCCGGCGGCCGCCTGCTGATGCGCAGCCGCACACCGGACGCGCTGGTGCGCCGCCTGCTCGCCGCCGATCCGACCTGCGCCGACCTTGAGGTCAGCGCGCTCTCGCTGGAGGAGGCCTTCGTCGCCCTGACCCGCGCGGATGTCGCGCGGTGAGCGCACACGCCCCGCACGCCGCTACCGCCGCCCACCTCGACACTTCCAAGGACGCCGCCATGACCACTTCTGCCTCTACCTCCGCCACCGCCCCCATGCCCGCCGGCCGCCTGCTAGCGCTGTACCTGCGTGAGGCTTGGAGCGAGATCCTGCGTATGGCACGCACCCCCGCCTTCGCGCTGCCCACGATCGCGTTTCCGGTGGTGTTCTACGCGATGTTCGCGATCGTTCTGCCCGGCCAGTGGGGCGCCTACGACAAGGCCGTCTATCTGCTGGCCACCTATGGCGTGTTCGGCGTGATCGGCCCGGCCCTGTTCGGCTTCGGCGTTGGCCTGGCGATGGAGCGCGAGAGCGGCCTGCTTGAGCTCAAGCGCGTCTCGCCGATGCCGATCGCCGCCTACTTCTTCGCCAAGATCGCGATGAGCCTGGTCACCGGCCTGTGCGTGGTGCTGCTGCTGAGCGCGGTAGCGGTGTTCGCTGGCGGCGTCGAGATCGGCCTCGGCGATTGGTTGAAGCTGGTCAGCGTGTTGCTGCTCGGCAGCCTGCCGTTCTGCGCGATCGGCCTGTTCATCGGCAGCCTGGTGAAGGGTCAGGCGGCGGTCGCGATCGTCAACCTGGTCTACCTGCCGATGTCGGTGCTGTCGGGCCTGTGGATGCCGCTGTTCGCGTTCCCGACCGCGCTGCAGAAGTTGGCGGTGATCTGGCCCTCCTGGCACCTCGCCGAGATGGCGCTCGGCGCGGTCGGCCAAACGCAGGGCGTGCGCTTCGGCCTGCACGCGGCGGTGCTGCTGCTGACCGCCGCGCTGTTTCTCTCGCTGGCGGCGTGGCGGATGCGGGCGCGCTGAGCGCGCCCGATCGTCACCCGATTCCGACACGTCACCTTCTCGCCGCCGCGCGCGGCGCCCCCTGCGGAGATTCCCATGCGCCTGCCTCCCACCCCTGTCTGGATCGCTATTGCCAGCGCCATCACCCTCGCCGCGCTACTGCTCGGCGGCGGCCTCGATCCCTCCCGCCCGGCCGCTACCACGGCCGCTGAATCCTCTCCAGAGGCGCCACCCCAAGGCCCCGCGGCTTTCGTGATCCGCGGTGCGCGCGTGTTCGACGGCGAGCGCCTGCAGCCCGCCACCGATGTGGTGGTGCGCGATGGCCGGATCGCCTCGCTCGGCCGGGCCGCCGGCAACGACGCCGCACTGCCGGTGATCGACGGCGCCGGCCAAACTCTGCTGCCCGGCCTGATCGACGCCCACGTCCACGCTTGGGGCGAGGCCCGCCGCGACGCCTTGCGCTTCGGTACCACCACGGTGATCGACATGTTCGGTGATCACCGTCAGCTGCCAGAGGCCGCGCGTCAACGCGCCTCGCTCGATGCCGCCACCCAGGCCGACCTGCTCGGCGCCGGCACGCTCGCTACCGCCGAGGGCGGCCACGGCACCCAGTTCGGGCTCGCCGTGCCAACCCTTGCCACACCGGCCGAAGCACCGGTTTGGGTCGCCGCGCGCCGGGCCGAGGGCTCGGCCTTCATCAAGCTGGCCCGCGAAGATCTGCACGTGTACACCGACGGCAGCCGGATGCCGACGCTCGATGACGCCACCGCGAAGGCGGTGATCGACGCCGCTCATGACGAGGGCCTGAAGGCCTGGGTCCATGTATCGGCGCAGGTGGCGGCGCGCGCATCCCTGCGTGACGGGGCCGATGGCCTGGTGCACGTATGGCAGGACGCACCGGCAGATGAGGCCATCGTCGCGCTGGCGCACGAACGTGGCGCGGTGGTGATCCCGACCTTGAGCGTGATCGCCGCATTCGGCGACAGCCGCCAAGGGCTGGAGAGCGACGCACGCCTGACCGAGTGGCTGTCGCCAGCGCAGACGCAGCAGCTCACCGCCGACATCGGTTGGCGCAGCGAAGAAGCCGGCGCAACGCATCACGAACACGACCACGGTGGCGCCACGCCGGTGGCCGAGCTGCTGCCCAATGCCCGCGAGAGCGTGCGCCGCCTGCACGCCGGTGGAGTGGTGATCCTGGCCGGCACCGACGCTGGCAATGCCGGCACCGCGCACGGTGTCTCGATGCATGGCGAACTGGCCCTGCTGGTCGAGGCCGGGCTGAGCCCGACTGAGGCGCTGGCGGCCGCGACCTCGGCGCCGGCGCGCGCGTTCGGGCTCGACGACCGCGGCCGCATCGCCCCGGGCCTGCGCGCGGATCTGGTGCTGGTCGAGGGCGACCCGACCGCTGACATCACCGCCACTCGCGCGATCACGCGGATCTGGAAGAACGGTCGCCCGGTCGAGCGCGCGCTGGCCGCTGTTGTTGCCGCCGACACGACGCTGGCTGCAGGCCCGGTCAGCCACTTCGACGGCGCTGAGTTTGATGCCGCCCAGGGCGCAGGCTGGATCGCGACCACCGACCGAATGGCCGGCGGCCGCTCGGACGCGGCGCTGGAATTGATCGCTGGCGGCGCAGACGGCAGCGCCGGTGCACTGCAGGTCAGCGGCGAGGTGGTGGCCGCGACGGGCGGCACGCCGCCTTGGGCCGGCGCGTTCTGGGTGGTCGGCAGCGCGCCGATGCAGCCGGTCGACGCGCGCGGCCGCGAGGCGATCGTGTTCCAGCTACGCGGCGACGGCCGCCCGGTGCGGGTGATGGTGTTCAGCGGCGAGGATCGCGCGATGCCCGTCATCGTCAGCCTGCCTACCGGCGCGGACTGGGCCGAGGCGCGCATCGTCTTCGCCGATCTGCCCGGCGTCGATCTGGCGCGGCTGCGCGGGGTGGTGCTGAGCGCCTCCACCGACCCAGGCCGCTTCGTCTTCGCGATCGACACGGTCGAAGTACGCTAGGCGCATGAACACGCCCCGCACCGTCGACGACCGCGCCACCGCAGAACTTGCCGACAACGACCCGCGCGCGGCGCCACTGCCGCGCGGCGGCGCCGATGCCAGCGTGCTCGAAGCCGCCTCGATGCCGGGCCAGCATCCGCTGCTGGGCCTCGTCTACCTGGTGTTTGTGGCCCTGCCGCTGATCTTCACCCGCGACCCGCCGACCGTGTCGATCCTCGCCAGCGTGGCGGCGGTGCTGCTGTTCGTGGCGCTGTGGTTCTGGTTTGTGCGCGCCAGTACCACGCCGCGCACCCGCGCCGCGCTGATCGTCGCCTGCGCCCTGCTCGGGCATGCGCTGATCCCCTACAACGTCGGCGGCAACACCTTCACCATCTACGCGATGACGCTCGCCGCCGCAGTGTGGCCGACGCGGCGCGCGATCGTCTGGAGCCTGGCGGCGTGGTCGGCGATGACCCTGCAGTTCGCCTTCGTCATCCCCGACCTTCGCATCGCGCTGGGCGTGGGCCTGGTGATCGCACTGATCGGCGGCCTCGCGGTCACCGGCATCCTCGCCGGGCGCGCCAAATCCCGCCGCGATGCCGCACTGCGCTTGAGCCAGGACGAGATCAAGCGCCTGGCCTCGCTGGCCGAGCGCGAGCGGATCGGCCGCGATCTGCACGATGTACTCGGCCACACCCTGTCGCTGGTGGTGCTGAAGACCCAGCTGGCGCGGCGCCTGCTCGGCCGCGATACGGCGGCGGCCGAAGCGCAGCTGCTCGAACTGGAAACCGCCGCGCGCGCCGCGCTCGGCCAGGTGCGCGAAGCGGTCAGCGGCATCCGCGCCAGCGGGCTGCAGGCCGAGCTGGCAGCGGCGCGGCTGGCCCTGCTCAGCGCTGAGGTGCGCATGGACCAACGCCTGCCGGCGCTGGAGCTGCCGCCAGCGGTCGACGCCGCGTTCGCGCTCGCGGTGCGCGAGGGAATCACCAATGTGATTCGGCACGCCGAGGCGCAGCGGGTCGAGATCGAAGTGGAAGCGCGCGGCGAACCCGGCAGCGGCGAATGGGTGCTGAGCATCCAGGATGACGGCCGCGGCGGTGCCGAAGCGCGCAGCGGCCACATCGGGCTGGAAGGCTTCCGCGAACGCGCCGAAGCCCTGGGCGGACGTTTCGAACTCGACAGCCCGCCCGGCGGCGGCACCCGGCTGAAACTCACCGCCTCGCGCAACCTGCCGCAGCAGGCGCCGGCGGCACGGGCATGAGCGCGCGTGAACCGATCCGCATCGTGCTGGCCGAGGACCAGGCGATGGTGCGCGGCGCGCTGGCCGCCCTGCTCGGGCTGGAGCCCGACCTGCAGGTGCTCGAAGCCTGCGCCGACGGCGGAGCCGGCTGGCGCGCGGTGCAGGCGCACTCGCCCGACCTGCTGGTCACCGACATCGAAATGCCCGGTCTGACCGGGCTGGAGCTGGCCGAGAAGGTGCGCGCCGCCGGGCTCGCCACCCGCGTGGTGATCGTCACCACCTTCGCGCGCGCCGGCTACCTGCGACGCGCGCTGGATGCCGGCGTACGCGGCTACCTGCTGAAAGATGCACCGGCCGAACAACTCGCCGAAGCTTTGCGCCAAGTCCACCGCGGCGGCCGCGCGATCGATCCGCAGCTGGCGCTGGCGGCCTGGGACGAAGTCGACCCGCTCAGCGAGCGCGAACGCCAAGTCCTGCGCCTCGCCGGCGAAGGCAGCAAAAGCGCCGACATCGCCGAGCAGCTCGGGCTGAGCCAGGGCACCGTGCGCAACTATCTCAGCGAGGCGATCGGCAAGCTGGGCGCGGAGAACCGCATCGAGGCCTATCGGCTGGCGCGGCAGCGGGGGTGGCTGTGAAAGCCGGGAATCGGGAATCGGGAATCGGGAATCGGAATTGCGAGACCGCTGCTGCCGTTGATTTCAGGAAGTGCTTCGTGGCGCGGCGGGTGACACGCCCTTTAGATCCCTGCCTTGGGCGAATCCCGAATCCCGAATCCCGAATCCCGGCCCCTAAAACATCCCCACCTGCAGCCGCGCGCCCTCGGTCATCATCGACTGGTTCCACGGCGGGTCGAACACCAGTTCGACGTCGGCCTCGATCACGGTCGGCACCAGTTCGACCTTGGCGCGCACGTCTTCGACCAGCACTTCGCCCATCCCGCAGCCAGGGGCCGTCAGGGTCATGCGCACGCTGACCCTGCGCTGGCCGGATTCGACCTGCTCCAGCTCGCACTGATAGACCAGACCGAGGTCGACCACGTTGACCGGGATCTCGGGGTCAAAGCAGGTGCGCAGTTGATTCCACACCGCCGCCTCGACATCGGCGTCGGTGGCGTTGTCGGGCAGCTGCGGGGGCGGCACGATGTCCTTGCCGATCGCATCGGCATCCAGCCCGGCGACGCGAAACAGATTGCCGTCGACAAACACGGTGAAGCTGCCGCCCAGCGCCTGGGTGATGTAGCCGGCGGTGCCGGCCGGCAGGTTGACGCGGTCGCCCTGCGGCACCATCACCACATCGCAATCGCGGGAAAACTGGATCGGTTCGGAGCTGCGGCTGTAGGCCATGGGACAGAAGTCAGGCTCGACGGAGCGTCGGGGCACGTATTCTAGCGGGCCGCAGCTCTCAAGCCTCTCGACGATCGCGTGAAGACTCCCAGCAGCAGCCCCCGGATCACCCTTGGCACCTGGACCATCGTCGCGCTCAGCTCGATCGTGGCGATACTCGGTCTGGCCGCGGTGTGGACCGGCCTGAGCGTGCATTTCCGCGGACTGTGCATGTGGATGCTGGTGGTGGTGAGCCTGGACGCCGCCCTGCTGCTGCGCCTGGCCGGCCTGCCGGGTGGCCGCAGCCGCCTGCTGATGGTGGGCGTGGTGAGCGTGTTGACCGTGCTGGTCGCGGCGGTGCTGATCGCGGCCAGCCAGATCGGCCTGTCGATGGGCCTGCCGCCCTCGGATGCTTTCGCACGCATGAGCCCGGGCCTGGGCTGGATGTACCTGCAGGCTCAGCTGCAGTGGCACGACGCACTCTGGCTGCTGCCGGCGCTGGCACTGGGCTGGCGCTTGGGGCGCTAGGCCTCCCCGCTACTCCTCAAGGAAGGCGCGAACGCGCCGGGCATCGAACGGCCAGTCCAGCTCGGCTCCGGTGTCCACACGCCGCAGCACCGGCACGCGCAGGCCGTAGGCGTGCTCCAACACGGTATCGGCATCGATCCAGCGCGGCTCGAAGTCGCCGGCGCGGGTCTGCGCCAGCACGAACACGGCCTGATCGCAGAGATGGCATTCGTCGCGCTGGAACAGAATCAGATTCATGCGGGTGTCCGTACTGCATCGTCGGGCGTGGATGGGCCCGTACACTAACGGGCTTCCCGCCAAGCCAGAACCCCCGCCATGGCCGTCAGCGTATTCGACCTGTTCAAGATCGGCATCGGGCCGTCGTCCTCCCACACCGTGGGGCCGATGCGCGCCGGCGCGCGTTTTGTCGAGCGCTGGCTGCGCGAGGCCGGTGAACTCGGTCGCGTGGCCCGGGTGCGGGTCGAGCTGTACGGCTCGCTGGCACTCACCGGCCGCGGCCACGGTACCGATAAGGCGGTGTTGCTGGGTCTGGAGGGCGAGCTGCCCAACCGAATTGACCCCGACACCATTCCGGCCACGCTGGCGCGCATTCGCGACAGCCAGCGCTTGCGCCTCGACGGCCGCCATGAGATCAGCTTCGTCGAGAAGCGCGACCTGGTGTTCAACAAGCGCCAGAAGCTGCCCTACCACACCAATGGCATGCGCTTCACCGCGTTCGCCGCCGACGACAGCGAGATCGCTACGCGCGATTACTACTCGGTCGGTGGCGGTTTCGTGGTCAACCAGGACGAGGCCGCGGAGGACCGCATCGTCGCCGACACGACCGAGCTGGCGCACCCGTTTCACAGCGGCGAGGAGCTGCTCAAACGCTGCGACGAGCACGGCCTGACCATCGCCCAGCTGATGTTCGAGAACGAGCAGGTCTGGCGCACGCCCGACGAGATCCGCGCCGGCCTGCGCGAACTCTGGCAGGCGATGCAGGCCTGCGTCGCGCGCGGCGTTCGCGAGAGCGGCATCCTGCCCGGCGGGCTCAAGATCAGCCGCCGCGCACCGGCGATGGCGGCCGATCTGCGCAACCGTCCCGAGGCCGCACTGCGCGATCCGCTGAGCGTGCTCGACTGGGTGAACCTGTATGCGCTGGCGGTGAACGAGGAAAACGCCGCTGGCGGCCGAGTGGTGACTGCACCCACCAATGGCGCGGCTGGCATCGTGCCGGCGGTGCTGCACTACTACGAACGCTTCGGCCCGCGCGCCGATGAGCAGGGCGTGTTCGACTTCCTGCTCACCGCCGGTGCGATCGGCATTCTCTACAAGGAGAACGCCTCGATCTCCGGCGCCGAAGTCGGCTGCCAGGGCGAAGTCGGGGTCGCCTGCTCGATGGCGGCAGCGGGCCTTACCGCAGCGTTTGGCGGCTCGATCTGGCAGGTCGAGAACGCCGCCGAAATCGGCATGGAGCACAACCTCGGCCTGACCTGCGACCCGATCGCCGGCCTGGTGCAGATCCCCTGCATCGAGCGCAACGCGATGGGCGCGGTGAAGGCGATCAATGCCTCACGCATGGCCTTGCGCTCCGACGGCACCCACTACGTGTCGCTGGACAAGGTCATCAAGACCATGCGCGACACCGGCCGCGATATGCAGGACAAGTACAAGGAAACCTCGCGCGGCGGGCTGGCGGTGAACGTGGTGGAGTGCTGAGGCCCGCGCCAGGCGACGGGCGCCGCGGTGTCGGATAGCTCGGCGAGTTTTTCAGCCGCGGTCCATCACTCGGCAGCGCGAGGCTCTACAGGCGATTCGCGGTCAAAGGTTCGACCCGCCGTCCTGAATCAGCGAACCGCAGACCCTGCCGCTGATGTGCGGCCCAGCTACCATCCCAGCCGGGGCGGCTCTCAGGCCGCAAAGTCGAGCGCGCCTCAGGCCGCCAAAGCCCGCTCAGCGCGTTTGAGTGCCGCCGCGATATCGGCGACCAGATCGTGGCTGGCCTCGATGCCCACCGACAACCGCAGCAGACCGTCGCTGATGCCCGCAACGGCACGCGCTTCGGCGCTCATCGCGGCGTGGGTCATGGTGGCCGGGTGGGCGATCAGGCTTTCGACGCCGCCCAGCGATTCCGCCAGGGTGAAACACTGCAGGCCGTCGAGGAACGCGCGCACCGCCGCTTCGCCGCCGTCAAGCTCGAACGAGATCATCGCGCCGCCGTTCTTCTGCTGGCGCTGCGCCAGCGCGTGGCCCGGGTGGCTGCTCAGGCCAGGGTAGTGCACCGCCTTGACCGCGCGATGGTTTTCCAGCAGCTCGGCCAGCGCCTGCGCGTTCTCGACGTGACAGCGCAGGCGTGGCTCCAGGGTGCGCAGGCCACGCAGGGTCAGAAAGCTGTCGAAGGGGCTGCCGGTCAGGCCCAGACAGTTGGCCCACCAGATCAGCTGCTGATGCAGCTCGGGCGTCGCCGCCACCACTGCGCCGCCGACCACATCGCTGTGGCCATTGATGTACTTGGTGGTCGAGTGCAGCACCAGATCCGCTCCGAACTCGATCGGCCGCTGCAGTGCTGGCGACAGGAAGGTGTTGTCGACCAGGGCCAGCGCGCCGACCCGATGCGCCGCCTCGATCACGAAGCGCAGGTCGGTGATGCGCAGCAGCGGATTGCTCGGGGTTTCGATCCACACCAGCTTGGGCGGCACCGCCAAGGCTTCAGCCAGCTGGCGCGGGCAGGTGAAGTCGGTCACCACCAGTTCGAAGTGGCCCTTCTTCGCCAGCGCATTGAACAGCCGCCAGCTGCCGCCGTAGCAGTCGTGCGGCACCACAATGCGGTCGCCCGGCTCCAGCAGGTTCAACACCAGGGTGATCGCGGCCATGCCGCTGGCGGTCACCACCGCGCCGGCTCCGCCCTCCAGTTCGGCCAAGGCCTCGCCCAGCAGGTCGCGGGTCGGATTGCCGCTGCGGGTGTAGTCGTACTGGCGCTTGTCGTTGAAGCCGGCAAAGCTGAAGTTGGTCGACAGCACCAGCGGCGGCACCACCGCGCCAAAGGCGGAATCACGATCAATGCCGGCGCGCGCGGCGACGGTGGCAGGGGCGTAGGTCGGGCGGCTCATCAGTGGACTCCAGCAGGGACGTTGGCGCTGCGCAACGCGCGGGCCAGCAGTTCGTTGATGCGGGTGGGTTCTTTCAGGAAGGCGTCGTGGCCGAAGCTCGATGCGATGCACTCGACCTCGGTCGGCGCGGCGATGCCGGCGGCGAAGCTGTCGATATCGGCCGGCGAGGCCAGCCAGTCGCCTTCGACCGCCAGCAGCGTGGTCGGCACCATGATCTGCGCCGGCTCGACGGCGTGCAGATCGATCGATTCGGACAGTCGCAGAAAAGCAGTCGCGCTCCAGCGCTCGGCATAGCTCTGGCCGCAGCGCGACAGATAGCCTTCCGACGCGCAGCGCGCGCGGCCGCCGGACAGTTCTGCAGGTGCATCAAACCGCGCGCCGAACTCCTCCGGGCTGCGGTAGCTCAGCATCGCGAACTGGCGCGCCAGCGACAGGCCGATATCGTCCGCGCACTGCAGCTGGCCCAATGCCACCACCTGCCGCTGCAGCGCACGGAAGGCGCTGGCGAACGGATGCGGGCGATGCGCCGCCGACAGACACACCAGCCGCTCGATGCGCTGCGGATGCCGCACCGCGAATGCCTGCCCGACCATGCCGCCGTAGGACGCGCCGACAAACGCATGCAGCCTGCGGATGCCGAGCAGTTCGACTGCCTGCGCGATCGCATCGGCCTGGTCGGCGCTGCTGATTGGCAAGTCGAGATCGCCATCGGCGCCGACCCAGTCGCAGGCCAGCAAGCAGAACTTGCTCGGGTCCAGGCTTTGCCCGGCGCCGATCAGCTCCTGCCACCAGCCGATGCTGGTATCCAGCGTGTTCGCACAGGCATGCCGATGCGCGGAGATGCCGCCAGCCACCCACACCGCCGGCAGCTTCGGCGAACCGACCCACTCCACCCGCAGCTGCACACGGCGAGGGCCTGCGTGGCGCAAGTCGAGCTCGAACTCGAAGGTGTCACGGCCGCCGGTTGGCAAGCCCGGAAGATGTTCAAACCCACTACAGTCGGGCTCGCTGTGCGCCTCGGCGCGGGCTTCGGTGACGGTGGCCAGTGACATCGCAACGCTCCAGAGAAATCGACGGTGGCAACCAGCGTGATTTCCTGCGGCGCGGAGCGGTTCATGACGGCAGGCAAGGCCCGGCGCGACATGCCCATCTTCCGACGGATGCAGCACGCGAAGCGCGTGGTGCATCCACCGCAGGATTTGGCACCTGCTGAGCGCGTTCTGCGCGTGCAGGTTGCCCCGGCTTCAAAGGGCCTGTCCCTCTGCCGGTCTCGATGGCTGGCCGGCAGTCTGCCCGCGACCAACTGGACTGTCAATCCCTTCATGCGGATGAAGCGATATATGACACGGCGTCACAAGCGGCGCCAAACAAAAGGCCCCGGTCTGAATGACCGGGGCCTTGGTAGGCGCGTCAGCCCGCGGGCTTAGAACTGATAGCGCAGCACCGCCTGAAACACGCGGCCGGCCGTTTCGGACTCAAGCTCGTACTCGTCATAGTCGCGCTCCAGCTGCGACTCGATGGTGGTGAACTTGTCGAAGATCTCGTCCTTGCTGGCATCCAGCAGGTTCGAGCCCGACAGGCGCAGTACCCAGGCCTCGCCGAAGCGCTTCTCAACGAAGGCTTCCAGGTCGCCGTCATACACGGTACGCACTTCCTCTCCGATGATCCGGCCGTAGGCATCGCCCTGCTCGCGGTAGGTCACGCCGAACGAGGCGCCGAGCGAGGACAGCTCCTGGATGAAGCCGACGTTGAACACGAAGTCCGACTGATCATTGAAGCGCCGGCTGCCGAACACATCGTCGATCTCGCTGTCGAGCCAGGAGTAATTGAAAAACACGCCGGTGTCGTCCAGACCGAAGGCGGTCAGCGGCGTCGACAGATCCAGCTCGACGCCCCAGACCTCACCATCGCCGCTGTTGCGCGGCTGCAGAACAAACGTGCCCGGGCCTTCGTCGCCCTCCAGCCCGGTGTTGGCGATCTCGATCAGATCCGCGATATCGCGATAGAAGGCATTGATGCCGACCACGCCACCGCGCCCGATCCGACGCTCCCAGCCGAGGTCGATGCCCCAGGCCTTCTCGGGCTCCAGCTCTGGATTGCCGAGCAGATCGTTGTCGCCGAGCTCAGCGGTCAGCAGGGCCGGCGACAGCTGGTTGAAGTCGGGCCGGCGCAGGGTGCGCGCCACCGAGGCCGTGATGCGCTGGCTTTCATCGAGGTTGAAGCGCAGGTGCGCCGACGGCAGCAGGATGCCGTAGTCAGTGTCGGCGCGCTGATCCTCGGCATCGACGGTGAAATCCTCAATCGACAGGTCGGTGTACTGATAGCGCAGGCCGGTCTCCCATTCGACGCGGCCGCTTTGGCCATCGATGCGCACGAAGGGCTCGATGCGGTCCTCATCCAGCGTGTTCAGGCCGCCCGGCACCGGCTCCAGTGGGCCGAAGTTGCCCGGAATCGGCGGCGTCGGCGCCGGCGCATTCGGGATGTTGAAACGATTGCGCACCTCCAACACCGAGGTCTCGCGCTGCTTGCGGGTGTACTCCATGCCGAAGCGCAGCTCGCCGGTGGCCGTGGCGCGCGCGTGCCGCAGCTCACCGGAGTATTCGCGATCTTCGATATCGAGTTCGGCCAGGTCGCCGGTGAAACGATCGGCGTCGGGGAAGGGCAGCGCGTCACGCAGATACTCGGTTTCGTATTCGAACTCCGACTGGGCATCGTCGATGCCCGCCGCGCTCACGCGCAGGCGGGTTTCGCCACCGGCCATCGGCAGCGCGTACTTGGCGCCCAGCGACCAGTTGTCGGTGCGGATGTCGAGATCGTTGTCATTGACGGTGAGCAGGTTCGGCGGCGTCGCGACGCCGCGGGCATACTCCAGCGAGTCTTCATCCTGCACGCGGTCAGTCCGCACGAAGAACGCGCTCAGGTTCAGCTGCCCGGCGCCGACATCGACCAGGTAGTCGGTGTTGAAGGCGTAGTCCTCACCGCTGCGCACGTCGGTCTGCACTTCGGTGTTGTCGAGTTCGCCGCCGGGCGCGTCGAAGCGCTGGCTGAACTTCTCTTTCGGGCTGCGTCGCCCCTGCACATTGAAGCCCGCCAGCAGCCGCCCCCCCAGGGCTTCGCCACCCCACACCGCGCCGGCCAGCGGCTCCAGCTCATCGTCGTACTGCAGGCCGCCGACGCGCAGATAGCCGCCGTCCAACGAGTAACCATCGCGCAGCACGATGTTGAGCGAGCCGGCGACCGCATCGCCGCTGCGATCCGCCGAGGCCGAACGCACGATCTCGATCCGCTCGACCAGCTCGGCCGGAATGCGATCAACAAAGAAACTGCGATCAAAGCCCGCCCCCGGCACCCGCTCGCCATTGATCAGGATCTGCGTATAGGCGGCATCCAGCCCGCGCAGGCGCACGCCGTCGTACTCCAGCACGTCGCCCAGAAAGGCCACGCTGGGCACGCGCTTCAACATGTCGCCGACCGTCAGCGGCTCGAAGCGCTGGAACTACTCAAGGTCGTAGCTGAGCGTGGCGGCATCCGCGGCGCGGTCGCGATACACGATCGCGCCCTTGACCACGATCTCGTCGAGCTGGATGGCCGAGGAGCCCTCTGTCGTCGTCTGGGCAGAGGCCAAACCGCCCGACAGCAGAACAGAAGAAGCAAGCACGACGGCGATGGAACGGCTGAGGCGGGCGCGACGGATCACGGGAGACTCCAGGGCATGAACAGGTAGCCCGCCTGTTTACGCAGCTACGATGGCAAACGCATGACAGACATGCGACGGGTTTGCTGCGCGTCAGCTTTTCGCGATTCGCTATCGGCAGAATCCGCACCCTCGCCACACCTACGGACCACCGCCAAGACCCTTGCCCCTCGCGCGACCGCACTCGCCTTGAGCATCGCCATGCTCAGCGCCTGCAACAGCTCCGCACCGCCGCCCGCCGCCAGCCCTGCCCCGCCCGCGGCCACCGCAGCACCGGCACCGACCGCAGTGAAAGAAGAGGCGCGCGAGCCGGATGAGCAGGCCGAAGTCGATCCGTTGCTGAGCGCAGCCGGGCTGAGCTATACCACCGTCAACGAAGCCTTCCTGACCCCGATGACGCCGGACGACAACATCGACTCGCCGGCCAGCTGGACCGCGCCCGACGGCAGCCTGTGGCTGATCGCCACCGCCAAAGGCACTCACCGGCTGGTGCTTTACCGCGGCGACACCGGTGCGGCGATGCGTACCGTCGGCGAACAAGGCCCCGGCCCCGGCCAGTTCGACCGTCCGAACGGCGTATTCGTGATCGATGATCTGGTGCTGGCCGTGGAACGCGACAATCGCCGCGTGCAGGTGCTGCGCCTGCCCGACATGAAGCCGCTGGGCAGCTTCGGCAGCGAGCAGCTGAAACAGCCCTACGGCCTGTGGCTGCAGCGCGTCGACGGCGGCTTCGAGGTGCTGGTCAGCGATGCCTACATGGACCCGAGCGACGAAGATGCAGTGCCGCCGCTGACCGAACTCGGCCAGCGCTTCCAGCGCTACCGCTTCATCGCCAGCGCCGACGCCATCGAGGCCCAGCACCTCGGCAGCTTCGGCGCGACCGATGCCGCCGGCGCCATCCGCATCCCCGAATCCCTCTGGGGCGACGCCACCCACGGCCGCCTGCTGATCTCCGAAGAAGACCAGGCCGACGGCACCCGCATCAAGGTCTACGGCATGGACCACGCCTACACCGGCAAAGACCTCGGCGCCGACCTGTTCAAAGCCCAGGCCGAAGGCATCGCCCTCTACGCCTGCGCCAACGGCAGCGGCTGGTGGATCGCTACCGACCAGTTCAAAGACCGCTCGCTGTTCCACATCTTCGACCGCAGCAGCCTCGAACACCGTGGCAGCTTCGCCGGCAACACCGTCGCCAACACCGACGGCGTGTGGCTGCACCAGACTGCGAGCGAACGCTTCCCCGAAGGCGTGTTCTACGCGGTGCACGACGACCAGGGCGTGGCGGCGTTCGACTGGCGCGAAGTGCGCAGCGCGCTGGGTCTGTCTGGCTGCGAGTGACACCGCGGCACCACGCAGCTCGCGGCGCCCCAGCAACGGCTGCGAGCGACCGAATCGCCAGAACCTCAGTCTCCGCCGTCACGTGCGCTAGCGCCCTTCCCTCCCACGACAGGCGCATCGGGGAGCGAGGGCGATCTCGCCCGAACCTCCGCCACCGCTGGCAGTAGAGCCCCTCTCCCCTGGTGGGAGAGGGGTTGGGAAGTGGGGGCGACCGAAGCCTACGCCCCCAGAATCGCGCAGAACCAAAGCGCGCCATTCGCAACGACGCACGCGGCAAACACCACGCCCCGCAAGCAGAACCGCCTGAGTCGCATCGCCCTCGCCGCATGATCACACCCGCAGGCCGACTGAGCGAAGGAGCGCACATCGGCACCTCGCGCAATCACTCCGGCATACAGGCCCACAGAACACCCTTGAACCATCCGAGCCGTTACGCCACTTCGCAGTGCAGCACCACCCGCTCAGCAACCGGCAGAGCCAGAGTCGAGATGCCTTGCCCTGCCCGAAACAGACTTCCTGAAGCGAAATGCCGCGATCCAGCACACACAACCGCAACGCGTCCACCAGCCGCAGCCTGAATCCCGCTTCACCCATCCACTGCAGATCGATGCTCAGCACCCGTCGACAGAGAAGCAGCGCTGAGGGAGCAGCCCTGACAAGCGACCACGGTTGCCGCTTCGCGTCATCACCGTGCTGCATCAGGTGTGCGAACCGCGCGGCGAGGGCTGCTGCCCCGTGAGGTAGCTTTGCCACCCGCACGATCAAGTGGCGTTGTCGTTCCACACCCGATTCTGCAAAGGATCGAGATGTCGAAGCTGCGAGAATCGCGCAGCCGCAGGCGCGGCCCCACACGCGAAAGGAAGCCCGATGAGGATCGTCATCAACGGCGCCGGCATTGCCGGTAGCGCACTGGCATTCTGGCTGCGCCGACTCGGCCATGAGGTGCTGCTGGTGGAGCACGCGCCACGCCTGCGCGAAGGCGGATTCGTGGTGAATCTCTGGGGCATCGGCTACGACGCAGTCGAGCGCATGGGCTTGCTGCCCAAGCTGCTGGCGCTGCAGCACGTCGGCAGCGAGCTGCGCATGGTCGATCGCCACGGGCGCACCCGTGGCGGCTATCCGGCCAGCGTGCTGCTGAAACTGGCCAAGGGGCGCATGGCATCGCTGGCGCGCTCGGACATCGCTGCCACGCTGTACTCCGCGCTGGATGACCAGGTCGAGACCCTGTTCGGCGATAGCATCCGCGCGCTCCACGACGAGGGCGCGAGCGTGCGCGTCGAGTTCGAGCGCGCGCTCGCGCGCGAGGCGGATCTGGTGATCGGCGCCGACGGCCTGCACTCGCGAGTGCGCCAGCTCGCCTTCGGCCCGCAGTCGCAGTTCGAGTATCCGCTGGGCGCCCACGTCGCCTCGTGGGAGGTGAGCGGCTATCGCCCGCGCGAGGAGGGCATCTACGTCGCCTACACCGCACCCGGACGCTACATCGCCCGCTGCCCGCTGCGCGACGACCGCACGCTGTTCTTCGTGCTGGTGCGCAACGAGTATCTCGGCGGTGCAATCCCTGAGAACCACGAGGGTCGCGTGGCCGCCTTGGCCGGCGCCATGACCGGCACCGGCTGGGAGTCCGATGCCATCCTCGGCTCTCTGGCGCTGACCGACACGGTCTACTTCGACAGCATCAGCCAGATCCGCATGGACAGCTGGCTCAAAGGCAGGGTGGCCCTGATCGGGGACGCCGCCTCCTGCCCCCCAAGTTCCGCACTTAACCGCGCAAGTGATTGATTTCCCGACACCCGGGCTGCAAAAAATGCCACTACAGCCCTACGGCGACCGCAGGTCGAGGGCCTCGAACAGGCTGAGTTGCTCGGGGGTGG
>NZ_JBILJQ010000157.1:0-4016 GCF_044377145.1 Aquimonas sp. | reverse complement strand
ACGGCGGAAGATGTTTCTGGCGGGCGAACCCGCAACGGCTTTGGCATGGGAGTCTCCGAACAAAGCCGCCCTAGAATGAGAGATAACGTGCTGCGTCACTGTCTCGTGGAGTGTAGGCGCGTAGGGACCGCCTTCAACGCACGCTCGCTCGCATCAGGCGGCGCTTTCACTTCAGGCTCGCTGCGCCGCCCACCACCCAGCACACGCTCTTTCAACTCCAGCAGCTTGACCACCTTGCTGCCCAAGCCCATCAGGCTCTGCAGGGTCTCTGGCGAAAGCTTGCGCACTTCGGCGAACCACTCGGTGATCTGGTCGATCAGCTCGTGCATCTTCCGCATGCGTTCCTGCGCGTACGCATCCTCCGGCGAGCCCGCGGTTTCCAGCAGCGCATCGCGCAGCATCGACAGGGTCGGGTCGACCTCACGGCGCTGGCGCTCCTCGGCGAGGGTCTTGAAGATCTGCCAGACATCCTCCGGCGCGGAGAAGAAGTCGCGGCGGTCGCCGGGGTGGTGTTCGAGCTTCACCAGCCGCCAGCTCTGCAGCTCCTTCAAACCCATGCTGACGTTGCTGCGCGAAACGCCGAGTTTTTCGACGATGTCATCGGCGGTCAGTGGTTCGCGGGTGACGTAGAGCAGGGCGTAGATCTGGCCAACCGTGCGGTTGATGCCCCAGCGGCTGCCCATTTCACCGAAGTGCAGGACGAAGGACTGGCTGAGCGGGTTCAGGTTCATGTCGGGTCCGAAGTTTCAGTAATTTCTGAAAGTACGGGCGCGACGATGCCAATCCAATCGTGAAACCGATGTGCAGATGGTCGACCGCTGCACCCAGCCAAGTTCCCAGCGGCCGTCACTGGAGGCGCTGGCTGCATTCCGGGCTGGACGTGCTCTTTTGAATGAATGGAACCAAGCCTGCGCGGAAGCCCATGGCTGGATGCAGCGCCGCCGCTGGCTCGAGGCCGAAGCGGCACAGCATGTGTTGGCGGCAGAGCCTGAAAACCCGCACCCGCTGTTCGCGCGCGCGGCTGGCCTTTCTGCTCGACCTGCGCGACGCCAGAGCCTGTGCGCAAGCGCTACTGCAGCGCGAGCGCGAACGCGCCGGCGCGCGTCGGCTGCTGGCGCGCATCGCCGCCAGCGTCGAGATCCGCGCGGTCGCGCCGCAGCAGCACGCCGCAGAAGAGCCACCGGCGATGTTCGGCGATGTCGCCGGCCTCGATGCGCTGAAGAAATCGCTGCGCCTGGAGATCATCGAGCCCTTCCGCAATCCCGGCCTGTTTGCCCGGTTCCGCAAGTCAGCCGGTGGCGGCGTGATGCTGTACGGCCCGCCGGGCTGCGGCAAAACCCTGATCGCACGCGCCCTGGCCGGCGAGGCCGGCGGTCGCTTCATCAATGTCGGCGTGGCCGAGATCGTCAGCGTCTGGTTCGGCCAGAGTTAGGAGCAGCTGGCCGACGTGTTCGTGCGCGCCCGCGAACAGCGCCCATGCGTGCTGTTCTTCGATGAACTCGACGCGCTGGCCTCCGCGCGCCAAGGCGAGTTCCGAACACAGCCGTCGCATCGTCAACGAATTCCTGACCCAGCTCGATGGCGTACTGGCGCAGAACCGCGACGTGCTGGTGCTGGCCGCCAGCAATATGCCCTGGGACGTGGATTCGGCAATGAAGCGCAGCGGCCGCTTCGCCCGCCAGGTATTCGTGCCGCCGCCGGATGCCGCGGCGCGGCAATACCTGTTCCGGCTCAAGCTCGACGGCGTGCCCAGCGAGGCGATGGACCTGCCTGCACTGGCGCGGGCAACGCAGTTCTATTCCGGCGCCGACATCGAAGGCCTGATCGACCTCGCCAAGGAGCGCGTGATCGCACATGCGCTGGACACCGGAAACGAGCGCGCGCTGCACCAGCGCGACCTGCTGGAAGCAGTTGCCGAGTATCCCGCCAGCACCCTGGAGTGGCTGCGCACGGCACGCAATCTGGTGCGATACGGCGGCGACGGCGGCTATCGCGAGCTGGAGCAGTATTTGAAGGTGAATAAGTTGCTTTGAGGGCTGGGAATCGGGATTCGGGGTTCGGAGCGGTGCGTGGCGAGTTGGTTGAGTCCGTCGGTCCGGCCCGCGAGAGTCAACTCGCCCCCGCTCGATGTCCAGGTTCAACTCGGCGATTGGTGCAGCGACGAAGCCGCTGATACTCGCTTGAACGGAAGCGTCAACGGTGACAACATCCCCAACGGCCGCTCTTCGCAGGAGACGCCGACAGATTAGGCGGGCGCGATAGGCGGAAGGGGTCGCCTATGGTGTTGATCAGGCCCAAGATGTTCTTGGTGGCGTTTGCGCGAAGCAAGATTGTACGGCGGCGTTATCGCGGACAGTTCCCGTTCAATAGTAGTTAGCTTTTTTCAGGGGCCACGGCATGGACAAACAATCAGACCCACAAGCAGCTGGAGAGCAAGCCAGCCGTCGGCCAAATGCACTTGTTTTTATCAGCCATGATTCGAGGGACGCAGAGATTGCTGAGGCGTTTAGCCGCCTCATCAGCAGTGTCAGTGCTGGCGTGCTGAAGTCGTTCCGCTCTTCGGACAAAAAAGGCAACCAGGGCATTGAATATGGAATTGAGTGGTATCCGGAAATCATGAAGAAACTGGAGGCCGCTTCTGACGTTGTTTGCCTTCTCACGCCTCACAGCATCAATCGTCCTTGGATTTTGTTTGAAGCAGGTGTCGCAAAAGGAAAATTGACCACGCCAGTTCAAGGCATCGCTCTTGGTATCCCGCTCTCGTCTGCGGCATCTGGACCGTTCGCCCAGTTCCAGAATCTAGATGATGAAGTTGACTCCCTTACGCGGCTTGTCATTCAACTAGTCGGTCGTATTCCGGGGGCTGAACCGGACCGCGATGTCGTGAAGATGCAAGTGGAAACCTTCAAGCAGAAGATAAAGCCGTTACTCGAAAAACAGAAGCTTCCTCAAGATCAGAATTCGGACGACAAGCAGGACGAGACCTCGGTCGCAAAGATATTCGAAGAAATCAAGGTCATGTTTCAAGATCTGCCCGGCCGCATTGAAAAGAGAGTAGATCCCGAAAGTTCAATGAGCAGAAAACGAATGCGGCGGATGCATCCGAGATTCATGGAAGAAATGGTGATGACAGGAAAAGAGCATGGCGACAGCCTCGCCCCGCTAATCATTGGGAGCTTCTTCAAAGAAGATTTCCCGTGGCTATACGAAGTGGGAGCTGAAGTGTATAGAAAAATGGAATCGGGGCATCCAGATTCGGCTGATGCGTTACGTCGTTTCATCAAACTCATTGAACGAATGGCTCTTCACCCGATGATGTGGGACATGCAGGAGCGCTCAAAGGACAAGCGGTTTGAGATGGACGAAATAATGATGCTCTCCCAGCATGTGCTTCAGCGAATGATCCTTCGCACTGAGAAATCTACCCCGGTGCCCAGCGCGGGCTCAAGCGATAAAGCCCCACGCGCAGGTTAGTGCTGCGCGAGCTGGCAAGGAGGGGCAATGTTCGAGCAATCTCCAGACAAGCAGAAGCAACTTGCCGTAAAGATTGCCGCTTCGGTTAATGCTGCGGAGAGAGAAGCGATTCGGATCTGGATCGAGCACCTGCTGGCCCTCAAGGCTACTAACCTGCCCTCCACCCAAAAAGCAAGGCAGGCAATTTCGATTACTGCCGATAGCAAAGTGGTTGTGCCCGCTGTCAAGATAATTGCTCGTGAGACAAAGCGCCTAGCGTGGGATGAGCGAGGACTTAAAGCAAGACTCGGGCTAGGTGGTGCAGCAGTAGGCGTCGCGCTGTTCGGCGGCCAAGGTGCCGGAATTGCAGCGCTCGGCACCGCTATTGGTGTGCCGCTCTGGGTTGTGTTCGGGGCAGGCGCTGCATTTGCCGGGGTTCCCTACGCGCCTACACTCCACGAGACAGTGACGCAGCACGTTATCTCTCATTCTAGGGCGGCTTTGTTCGGAGACTCCCATGCCAAAGCCGTTGCGGGTTCGCCCGCCAGAAACATCTTCCGCCG
>NZ_JBILJQ010000156.1:0-4018 GCF_044377145.1 Aquimonas sp. | reverse complement strand
GTGACGTCGGCTTCCACTTGGTCGGCCATCAGTTTGGTGGCCCGATCAATCCGCTCAACGTCGTACCCGGCAATGGCAAGCCGCTGCCGCTGGCTGGGGGTGGGCGGCTGACCAATATCAATCAGGGTCGTTACTCCAGCGAGTTCGAGGCCGCGGTCGCGCGACTCAGTCGCGAGACCGGTGCGCCAGTGCCCGTGAGGATCTCGGTATCCTACGGCGCGGGCAACACGACGGTGCGGCCGGATACGTTCGTGGCGCGCTACCAACTGCCGGATGGGCGCTGGCGTGAATCCACGGTTTTGAATCGAGCAGGAGGCTGAAACGATGTTCTCACTGGAAGCGGCCCAGCTGCTCTCGCAGTTTGTTGGCCATCAGATTGAAGTGTTCCCGCGGGGCTGGGGGCATGCAGCCATCTATGTTGAGGTCCGACGCGAGAGCGACGGTTACCTAGCCAACAGCCTTTCGAAAGTGGCGTGGGTTGAGGGTGAAAAAATCCTCGATATCGATCCTAGTTTGGCGTCCGTAGAGGTGCTTCAACAGCTCATCGAGCGACGCGAGCAGGAGGGGCCACCATGGTCCGCGCTGCGCATCGCGGTCGAGCCCGATGGCCGCTTCAAGACCAAGCTGTACTACGACTCCTGGCCCGACATTGACGGTGACTGGCGCGCAGCCAGCGCGCGTCTCGACAGCCCCGACGCCCCCTAGCCGCTCGACCGCGCAGCCCGGCGCGCTTTGGCGTCGGGCTGCGCGGTTTACACGTGGCCTGAGTGCGGCCCAAGTTTTCAAGCCCGACTCCGATGCAGCGGCCGGCCGAGCCCTCGCGGCCGCCGCATGCAGGGCTTGCCAGCGCCCGCTCTGGCTTGCGGAGTGAGGGGCAGGGACATCGCCTCCAACCTCGGTTTCGATCTCGCGGAGCGGCATGCATGCCAAGGTTTCCTCTCGCCCGTACCTGCGCGGCACTGCTTTGCCTCACCCTCACCGCCTGCGCCACCGGCTACCACAGCGCCGCCAACCCGGTGCTTGGCTTCACCGGCGGCTACTGGGACGAGCCCGGCCCGGGGCGGACCTGGCGGGTGGGGGTGACGGGCAATGCGCATCTCAGCGCCGAGCGCGCCGGGGCGTATCTGTTGTATCGCTGCGCCGAAGTGAGCCTGCGCGAGGGCGGCACGCATTTCGTGGTGTATCCCAGCCTGTCGGCGGCGGTCAGCGATGACCGGCAGGCGGGCCTGGGCATCGGCACAGGCGCCAAGCCCTATGCCACGGTGTATCTGTGGATCGCGCCGGCGGATACCGAGCACGCCTATGCGGCCGAAGAGGTGTTGGCGCGGCTGGGGCCGGTGGTGAATGCGGCGCGGGCGGAGACGTGGTTGTAAGCAGGCGCCGTTCTCTCCGGCGCAGCCGGCACGTTCGGCAAAGTCCTCAGCGCCGGCGACTGGCGCAGCGCAGCGGCGTACGCCTCAGTCAACACCCTCACCGGCCACGCCGGCTCACGCCTGGCTGGGTTGGACAACAGCTTCAGCTGGCGCAGCGTTGCGGCCAATGCGGTCACTGCCGGCACTACCAGCAGCGTCACCGGCCGCATGGGCCAGAGCCTCAAACTCGACCTCACCACCAACAGCGGCCAGTTCGGGCAGGACCTGCAGGGTGGCGCCGTCGGTGGAGTTGTGGGCATCCACACGCGTCGGGCTGCGGGCATGGAGCAGGGCGTGGACTATGGCCAGGTGGCGGCGGATGCGTTTGGCAATGCGCTGGCCAATGCGGCGACCGGGGAGCACTCGCGGCGGGCTTTGGCCGCGCTGGAGAGCCAGCACCGGGCCGACCTGATCAGTGCCGAGCTGCAGGGGCGCTTCGCCGAGGGTGAACTGCAGGGCGCCGCGCTTGCTCAGGCCTTGGGCCGATCTGGCCTGCCCTCGGGCTCGCGCTCGCACGACGGCCTGTGGGATCGCCTGCCGGCCGACGGCTCGCGCGTGCTGCTGGACCAGCGCCAGGGCAGCAATGCCAATGGCACCCCGTGGACGGAGCAAGACTGGGCCCGCCGTATCAACGACAGCTATGAGCGCAGGCGCTTCGGCGGCGCGCGGGTCGACTTCAACACCGTCCGAACCGACGGCGTGCGTGACCGCCGTCCGGCGCAGGTGGAGGCCTTGCCCGAGATCCTCCGAACGGCGGTCCGCAGCGCAACGGCTCAGCGACTGGATGCAGTGGAGCAGTGGCGGCAAGGCGGTGTCGCCTCCTGGGATAGCTACCGCGGCAGCTTCCTGGGCGATATGACGGCTAGCATAGCGACCATGTTCTTCAACGCAGGGGCGGGTGGAGTGTCGGGTGCGGTGAGTACCTATGGCATGGGCACTGACCTGCGCTTCAACCGTGAACTGCAAGCTTCGATCGGCTTTGCAGCTCGCAACCCGGAGTTGGTCGTTGCGGCCGGGCAGGCTTGGTGGGCCAAGCCTCTGGACCAGAAGGCGAGCGATCTGGGCACGATCGGGATCGGCGCGCTAGCATCGGGCGGTCTGTCCCTGTTCAAGTACGTGGACACGGCCGCCGATGTGGGCGCAGCGACGCAGAAGCTGAGCCTGCTGCGGCGGAACAGCGAGATGTGGGACGCTAGTCAGGATTGGTCGGTGGTGGATGGGTTGAGGGCTGGGCCGGACGAGCCGATGTTTGTTGCAGACACTGTGGCGTCCACTTCAACGTCACCAAATAGAATCTACTCCGCTAGAGAATTGCTGAGGCGTGTTGAAGAGCCTGGCCCTTACCACAATTTCCCCGAAACGTTTAACGATGAGATATTCGGCGGAACCCGCACACAGGTGAGTGACCGCTATGTGCTCTACACTAAGGATGGTGCATTGACGCTACCCGGAGAGCCGATCTACGGAAGAGCGCAGAGCAGATATGGTGATGCTCTCAACAATCCGTCTGGTCAACGAGTCAGAGAAGTGATCGGATACACTCCGGCGCGAGTAATCGAAGGGACTTATGAGATTGGAGTGCGCCCATCCGCCTCCGGTCAAACTGAGGTAATAACTCACCGCTTCTTCAGGCCAAGACAATGACCGAGTTTATGGGTTATGGGAAAGCTGCCTCTTTTCTCGCGGAGGTGGTTTCCAGTGACAGCGAATCCGAAGCGCTTAGCTATTGCTATCCGGGGGCGATGCTGGATGCGTGGGTTCCTGGGGTTGCGGTAAGAGTCGTTCCTTCCTCAGGTGCAGAATGGCTCGGGTACTTTATGCAGGGCAAAGAGTCTCCCAATGCAATAGACCTTTGTTGCATTCACCCCGATAGCGAGCGATTGATCGTTGTTGCTAAGGGCGCGGGCTATGTTGTCTCCCCAAAAACCCCAACTCAATGGGAGGAGATTCCGTTGCGCCCAATTCTCGGACATCGCTTTGACGAAGGATCGAATACGTTAGTGTTGTTCGACTACACGCGAGCGCTTGGTATTGGTGAGAAGGGGTATGCGTGGAAAACGCCATCCCTGTCGTGGGATGGACTGACTGACGTCGAAGTTAAGAACGGCGTCCTGTTCGGAAACGGATGGGATGCTGCTTCGTCGAGGTTTGTTCCATTTCAAGTTCGTCTGAGCGATGGCATCCACAGCGGCGGTGCTAGTCCGCCGCGCGATCAATTGGAATAGTTGCAAACGGCGCGGCGGATGTCGCGGCTGCGCGCCATGCCGCATGGGGTTCTGATCTAACGTCTGTCAGCGGAACGATGGAGCGGCTCGGCCAACGAGCACTCCGTCAGTCGGGTGGGAATGCTGCGCGCTCCGAGCGGCTTTTCGAGAGCTACCTGCAGGGCGTGAGCAATCGCCTGTCCAGAACGGGCAGCGAGTTTGGCGTAGAGATTCAGCCGGCCGCGCTGGTTGATGGCGAGCGTTTTCCTGAATTCATTGTAAGCGTCCGCCCACCTCACCTACCTTCCTTACCTGATTCTCCCGACCGTCTCCGGTTTCCCCAACGGAGGACCGGTCGATGGCGTGTTCGGAGGCGTGGCGGTGGCGGGCGCATGTGCGCTC
>NZ_JBILJQ010000033.1:0-52785 GCF_044377145.1 Aquimonas sp. | reverse complement strand
CGCCTCGCGCCCCCGCAGCGGCTCCATCACCACCTGATGATTGACGGCCCCCGGCGCGTAAAGACGCGCTAGGCCCTCGACATCACCGGCGTTGAAGCGCCGCACCCATTCCTCGACCAGCGCTTTCGGCGACATGCGTACCCCTTCGTGATGTCTCGAGTCCTCGCGTCATGCGCAAACGCTACATCGACCGCGCGCGATGCGACGAGGAAGCGCAGGCGAGCGCGGCGAAACGTCATCAACGCGGGTCGGCGTTCGCGATCGGGTTGAGGGGGATCTCGCCAGAGGTCGGGAATCTATCGGCAGGTTCCGGGCGCACAAGGGCGACGGGGTTGCGCCGGGTGCGTGCAATGAGTTCGAACGCTGAAACGGGGCCGAGCAGTTCGGGGCCGCACGACCTACGTTTTGGTTCGGGCCGTCCATGTTGCAGGGCACGGCAGCGGAACCCGGGCGGAGCCACACGCACTCGCTCCGAGCGGCGATCCGCCAGATTGCGCAACGCTCAGCAGGACAGTCCGCGGGATGAACCCAGGCCCGGTTCGGACGTGTGCGCAGCGCTGCAGCGAACTGGGCTCAACACGGGTCGTGGACGCCGACAAGATGGGTGGTCGCCTCCGTTATAGTCAGCCGGGGTTGCGGTGCGAGCGACGGCCAAGGGCTGCGGGGGCGCCGACTGCGATTCCGATCCCGAATCTCAATCGCGGTTTTGCATGGGGGAAGCTATGTCCACTGCTGAAAAGTTGCTCACCGTTCTCTGGCTGTTGGCTGCACTGTTGATCGTCGCGCTCGACCTTGTCGGCATTGATGCAGACCTTCGCAGCAGCTATTCCAATGGCGTGCAGCTGTTCGCCGCCTATGTGTCCGCGTTCTTCTGCTTCAGAACCTCGCGCTCGTTTCCAGCGGGGAACGCTGCACGTCAGGTCTGGCTGTTGATGGGGGCGGGGGTCGTGGCCTGGGCCTTGGGGCAGTCGTACTTCTGGCTCTATGGCCTGCTCAGTGGACAGGAAACGCCCTACCCATCCCCCGCCGACGTCGGCTTTCTGATGATCGGGCCGCTGTTTGTCGTGGCGCTGCTGCGATTTCGATTTGACGCCGGACTTGCCGCGCCGCTCTGGGCGATGCTGGCCGCACCGCTGGTGCTGCTGGCGGCGGCGGCCATGGCGACCTACATCAACCTGGCTGGCATCCAGTCCGGGGACTGGTCGATTCGACTGGTCTCGATCGCCTATTCGGTAGCCGATCCCCTGCTGTTGTCGGTCACGTTGCTGGTTGCCTCTGGCTTCGGTCGCGGCAGCATTGCGCGCTCGTGGTGGTACGTCGTGTTGGGTATTGCGAGCTTCTTCTTCGCCAACCAGAGCTACAGCGCCCTGGTGTTCCACGATCGGTACGCAAGTGGCTCGGCCATTGACGTGCTCTGGCCGATTGGCTTCGGCTTGATCGCCCTCGGCGCGGCCCGTTCACGCGCGGCGCATTCGGCAGGTTGGTGACGCGCGCCGTCGATCGTGGCGGCGGGTGACCAGCGCCCCCCACTCACCGCACCCACACCTCCACCCGCCGATTGCGTGCGCGGCCACGCGCGGAGTCGTCGGCCGACAGCAGCACGCTGCCGCCCATGCCGCGTACGCGGCGCGGCAGCAGGCCGACTTCGGCCATGCGGTCAGCGACGTGGTCGGCGCGGTCGTTGCTCAGCACTTCGGCCTGCACAGGGACCACTTCGTTGGCATCGGAAAATCCAATCAGGATCAACTCGCGGCTGCGGTTGTCGGGCCGTCGCATGAACTCGGCCAAGCGCAGCAGATCGCTGCCGGCCTTGCTGTCGAGCCGGGCGCTGCCGTCGTCGAAGCGGAAGTTCAGCGACAGACGCTGTGCGCCGTTGACCAGATCGAGGTAGTCCTGCGGATAGCTGGCCTGCGGCGGCGAGGCGTAGCGCCGTACCCGCTGCGAGACAAAGCCATTGGCTTCGACGATGCGCTGGCCGGCATCGCTCAGGGCGAACTTGAGCAGCCGCTGCGCCGCCGGTGCGGCGGCGCTCGGCAAATAGAGATAGAGCCGGCGCGACAGGGCGTAGTCCTCGACTGCCACCTCACCGATCTCGGGCTGGCGCGCGTCGGCGCCGTCGCTGATCGCCAGCGCGCGCACGCCGCGCAGGCCCGACAGGCCGACAAACCCGATCGCGTTCGGATCGGCCGCCACCGCGGCGGCGAGCGCCTCGGTGCTTTCGTAGCGCTGCGCGGCAGTGCTGAGCGTGCGCTCGCCCATCACCAGGCTGCGAAAAGTGTCCCAGGTGCCGGAGCGCTCGTCGCGCGCGTAAAGGCTGATTCGCCCGCCGCGCGCGCCGAGTTCGGACCAGTCGCGCAGCTCGCCGCTGAAGACACGTCGCAGGGTGGTGAGATCGAGTTGGGTCAGCGTCTGCGAGTTCGGCACGATCACGGCCAGCCCATCCAGCGCCAGCACGCCTTCCTCGACGCCAGCAAGCTGCGCGGCCTCGCTGGCGGTGAGCGGGCGTGAGGACATCGCCAGATCGATGCGGCCGGCCAGCAGGCCGGCGATGCCGGTTGAGCTGCCGTGCGAGTGCAGTTCGACCTCGACGTTCGCGCCGTCGCGGCGCGCCAGCAGCTTCAGCTCGTCGAGGGCGATCGGCTGCTGCTGCAGCCCGGTTGCGCCTTCGCTTTCCAGCCAGGCCGTGACCAAGGCCGGCATCAGCCGCTCGCCGATGGTGTTGGAACCGTGGATGCGCAGATCGGCGGCGTTTGCACCGCCGAGGCCAAGCAGGCCCAGGCCCAAGCCGAGTGCGACGGCCCAGCTGCGACGCATCGCGGACCCACTTCCGCGCGCTGAGGTGTTCGATTGCATCGGTTCTGCCCTCTGCGGCGATGGCCGCCGAAAGCAACAAGGTTGACAAACCGATATGACGCGCGAATGTTACCCGTCGGCTGCGCCGCCAAAGTTTGCATTTGACCTTGCCGCGACCACGCCAGGGCGCCGCGATGGCGACCCTGGCGGGCGGCAGTGTGCCAAGCGGAGTGCGCTTACCAGGTCACTCGCACGCGCGCACCGAAGTAGCGCGGCGAGCCCGGCACATAGGTCGGGATGCCGAACACCGCACCGGTGTTGCCGGCATCGATCAGGTACTCCTCGTCAGCCAGGTTCTGCGCGTACAGCTGCACGTCCCAGTGCGGGTTGATCTGCCAGCCGGCGGTGAGGTTCAGCAGGCCGTAGGCGTCCTGCTCGATGCCGGCCTGGTTGGCATCCTCGAAAAACACCTGCGAGCGCCAGCTGTAGTTCGGCCGCAGATACAGCTCACCGCCGTCCTGCAGCGGCAGGGTCCAGTTGAAGCCGAGCGCGACGGTCGATTTCGGGGTCAGCCGGAAGCGATTGCCGGCCAGCGCCTGCGGGTTGCCGTTGTCATCGACATCGTCAAACGCGGCGTCGATGTAGCCGATGTTGAGGAAGCCGCTCAGCTGCTCGCTGAAGCGATGGCTCAGGCTGGCCTCGATGCCGGTGGCGCTGGCATTGCCGGCATTGGTGGTGATGAAGAATGGCGGCGGATTGGGGTTCTGCACCGAGGCCTGGAAGTTGCTGTAGTCGTAGTGGAACACCGCCAGGTCGTACAGAAAGCGGCCCTCCGCCAGCTCGCCTTTGAGGCCGACCTCGTAGCTCATCACGATCTCGGCGGGGATCTCCTCGGCGCCGCCGCCGTCGACCTGCAGCACGTCCGGGCGGCGCCCGCGTGCGACGCTGGCGTAACCATTCAAGGTATCGCTGAGGCGGTACGCGAGCACCGCGCGGCCGACCGCCGAGTCGTAGCTTTCGCTGGCGCTGACGCGGCCCTGAGTCGGCCGGAACAGCACGTTCGGATAGGCCGGCGCGGCCGGGCTGGGCAGCAGCTGGCCGAGGCCACTGGGGCTGCCGAAATACAGCGCCTCGTAGGCGTTGCTCACATCCTCGCGGGTGGCGCGCAGGCCCAGGGTCAGCTCTGCGCGCTCGCCGAGCCGCCAGGTGCCATCGGCGAAGAACTCCAGTGCTTCGACCGCACCGAAATTCGCGTACTCCTCGCGGTGCAGCGGCTTCAGCGGGATGAAGGCCGGCAGCCCGGGCGCCAGGCCCGGCAGGCCGCGCGGCACATTGGTCAGGTTCGGCGTGCCATCGGGATTGAGCAGGGGCACCACCGGCAGCGCGCCGCCGGTGGCCGGGCTCAGAATCGGCGACAGCAGCGCGTACAGGCTGCGCTCGTCGGTGGCGAACGGCACCCGCTGGCTGCCGCTCTCATCGAACCAGGCCAGCCCGGTGAAACCGCGGAACGCGCCGCCGGCATCGAAGTTCAGCCGCAGCTCTTGGCTGAACTGGCGGCCCTCGGCGGCTTCGGCGAACTCCAGCACATTGACCTGCGAACCGTCGCCATCGAATTCCTCGTTGGAGTTGAACTCGCGCCAACCGGTGATGCTGGCCAGCGAAAAGGTCTCGCTGAGTGCGAAATCACCGAGCAGGGTCGCGCCATTGACCTGGCGATCCAGCCCCAGCTCCTCGCCGCGATTGAGGTCGGCCGCGCTGCGGTACAGCTCGGTGCTGCCCTGGCGGGTGGGGATCAGGCCACTGCGGAAGGCAGTGCCGGGCGGGGTGTCGTTCTGGTGGTTGACGATCAGGTCCATCCGCGAGCGCTCGCCCAGATCCAGGCCGAGGCTGAGGCGCAGCGCCTGGGTGTCGCGACCGTTCAGATCGCCACCGGCGAGGTTGTCGATGAAGCCGTCGCGCTTGTTGTGGAAACCGGCCACGCGCAGGTACAGCACGTCGTCCACCAGCGGCGTGTTGACGTGGGCATCGAAGGCACTTTCGGAGTAGTTGCCGAGGCCGAAGCTGGCGTGGGCAGAGGTCTCGTTGCGGGCCTTGTTCTGGATCAGATGCACCGCACCGATCTGCGCGCCGCGCCCGAACAGAGTGCCCTGCGGGCCGCGCAGCACCTCGATCCGCTCCAGATCGAAGAACTCTACCACCGCGCCGCGCGAGCGGCTGATCGAGACGCCGTCCTGGAACACCGACACGCGCGGCTCGATCTGCGAGTCGCCGCTGTCGGAGGTGATGCCGCGGATCACGAAGCCCGGATTATTGGGGCTTTGAACCTGGGTCTGCAGGCCCGGCACATAGCCATTGATGTCGGCGAAGTTGGAGATGTTCAGCTGATCGAGAAACTCGCCCGAGAGCGCGGTGATCGCGATCGGCACTTCCTGCACCTGCTGCTCGCGCTTCTGCGCGGTGACCACGATGCGGTCAAGCGCAACCGCATCGACACTGGCGTCATCGGCGGCAACAGCAGGGCTGGCCAGGACGCTGACAAAAGCGCTGGCAAGAGCAAGCGCGAGCGCGGAGCGCTGCGGAACGGCGAAGGACATGGGAACACACCTGCGAACGTGGGGAGCCCGTAAGGTTTCCAGCGGCAGATGGCAGCAGCATGAAAGCAATGCGTCACGGTATGGTCATCGCCAGCGGCTTTACTCCTGCGCTCCTTGTGCCGGAGTTTCACCGATGTCGCAGCTGTCGCGCCGCCAGTTTCTGGTAACCACCAGCCTGAGCCTGGCTGCTCTTGGCCTGAGCGCCTGCAGCGCTCGCGCCGCGGCGCCGCGCGGTGCCGTCGAGGTCGACCGCAGCCGCTTTCCGCAGTCGGTGGCATCGGGTGATCCACGCCCGGATGCCGTGCTGCTGTGGACACGACTGCACAGCGCGGACGCCTCCACACCTCTCCTGCTGCAGCTGTCGGAACGCACGGATTTCGCTGAGCTCAGCGGCCAGCAGTGGCTGAGCGCCGAGGCCCGTCACGACGGCTGCGTGCGCGTCCGCCTGACCGGGCTGCGCCCGGCGCAAACGCTGTACTACCGCTTCCTCGTCGAGACCGTCGAAGGCTGGCGCAGCTCGCCGGTGGGACGCACGCGCAGTGCGCCGGCGGCTGACAGCACGACGCCGCTGCGGTTCGCGCTGCTGAGCTGCCAGGACTATGGCGGGCGTTGGTACAACAGCCTGCTGCCGCTGCTCGATCAGGAGCTCGACTTCATCCTGCATGTCGGTGATTTCATCTACGAGACCGCTGGCGATCCGCAGTTCCAGAGCGACAGCGCCGAGCGCCGGATCGTGTTCGACGACCTCGACGGCGCGCTCAAGCTCGGCAGTGCCGAGCGCCCGTACTACGCCGCGCGCAGCCTCGACAACTACCGACAGCTGCATCGCACGGTGCGCACCGATCCCGTACTGCAGCAGCTGCTGGAACGCGCGCCGCTGGTAGCGATCTGGGACGACCACGAATTCGCCGACGACTGCTGGCAGGACGTGGCCACCCACCACGACGGCCGCAGCGACGAACGCGACCGCGCGCGTCGCCAGCACAGCGAGCAGGCCTACTGCGAGTACATGCCGGTCGACCCCGACTTGAGCTTGCCGGCGAGCGACCCGTATCTGCCACAGACCGCACTGTTCCCGGCCCTGCGCATGTACCGCGGCCTGCGCTTCGGCCGCGTGTTCGACCTCAGCCTGATCGACACCCGCAGCGAACGCCCGGATCACCTGGTGCCGGAGGACGCCTTCCCTGGCGAGGTGCTCTACACCGAGGCCGAATTGCGGGCGCAGCTGCCGACGCTCGGGATCGATCCCGAGCCGGTGTTGGCCGCGCTGCTGCCGTACATCGATCTCGACGCCGCCGAGCACGCGCCATTGCGTCCGGCCCTGAACGGTCTGCTCAGTGCGGCTTACACCGCCGAAGGCTGCAGCAGCGAGGAGGCCGCACGGCGCGCGGCCGCGGCGGCGCGCGGGCGGATCGCGTTGCCGGTGCTGGCAGCGCTGCTGACGCGCTGGAATGCGAACCTGCCGGCGGCGATGCAGGTCGCCGTGCCCGAGGCGTCGGCAGCCGTGGGACGCGGCCTGGCCTGGGCCAGCCTCGGCAAGACCGCCCTGTTCAGCAGCGTCGGCGCGCGCTACTTCGTATTGCAGGCGCCGTGGCAGGCACTGGCGGCACTGCGGCATGCGCAGGCCGCACAGTCACCGCTGTCGGCAGCGCAGAGCGACTGGCTGCTGCGTCGTCTGCGCGAGTCCGATGCGGTGTGGAAGACCGTCGCCAGCTCGATCTCGTTCACCCCGATCGAGCTCGATCTGGCCCTGCCCGAACTCGGCGCGCCGGCCCTGTTGGCGCGGCGATTTCTGCTCAATGTCGATCACTGGGACGGCTTTCCGCAGGCCCGGCAGCAGCTGATCGAAGCCTTTGAAGCGGCCGGTGGCGCGGTGCTGCTGTCGGGCGATATCCACGCCGCGTTCGCAACCCAGCACGCCGAGCGCACGGTCGAGTTCACCACGCCGGCGGTGTCCTCGACCACGCTGGCCGACATTCTCGCCAGCGAAGTCGAGAAGGACCCGAACACCGCCGCGGTCGGCCGGCGCATGGTGGAGCGGCTGGATGCGCTGATCGTCCACGGCGATCCGCGGGTGCAACACGCGCGTACCCGCGTGCACGGCGTGACCCTGATCGAAGCGAATATGGATTCGCTGAACGCGCAGATCCTCAGCCTGCCGGCCGAGGCCTGTCGGAACCGCCACTACGAATCGCCGCAGGCGCTGGCGCCGCAGCGCTCGCGCACCGGGTTCAGCGTCAGCGCGGCGCAGCGTCAGCTGGTGGTGTCGCCGCAGAGCTAGCTTCGGCAGCGCCCAGCACAGCGCGCTGCTACGCCGCCAGCCCCTGCAGCTCGCGGCCCAGCAGGGCGTCGACTTCGCCGGGGTGGAACTGGCGCGCCTGCACCGGCACCGCGAAGCGCCAGCCTTCGCCGCTGTCCTCGCGCAGCAGTACCCATGCGAGCTGCAGGCGGGCGAAGCTGCGGCGCACGGCTTCGGGTTCGGTACGCACGCCGGCGGCGTCGAGTTCGGCCAACCACTGCGCCATGGTCAGCGGCGGCTGCGCCTGCAGGTGTTGCTGGGCGACGCGATAGACCAGGCTGCGGTCAAGCGCGCAGGCGGCCGGGTCCGGGCTCAGCCGCGACCAACCGCCGAGCGCATCGGCGATGCTGTCCGAGTCGAGCGCGCGTTCGACCGTGGCCGCGCTGATCACCCGCTCGCCGCGCTCGAGCTGCTCCAGACCGTACTGGCAGACCATCGCCACCAGGTTGGCGCGCTGGCCGCATTCGTTCACCAGCTGAGCCACCAAGGCCGGCGATTCGAAGCTGATGCCCAGTCGGCGCAGCGGCTCGGTGGCGAGCGCGGCGCAGGCCTCGGCTTCGAGTGCGCCGAGCCGGATCACTTCGCCGAAGTTGCGGATCGGCGAGGCGAAATCGAGCGAGGTGGCCTCGTACAGATCCCAGAACCCGGCCAGCATGAAATGGCAGACGCCCTCCTCGCTCAGCGCGCGCAGGCTGGCCAGCTGGGCGTAGCCGGCGCGCGCGTCCTCGCGCAGGAACAGGTCGGTCTCGTCCAGCAACAGCAGCAGGCGTCGCTGGCCTGCACGTGCAGCGAGCGCGCGCAGCGAGACATCGAGGCCCGTGTCCAACGGCAGTTCGAGCTCGGCGGCCAGGCGCGCACCGAGGCGGTGGTCGCGCAGGCTGAAGTACAGGCACTGCACGCGCGGGTGCTCGTCGAAGCGGCGCTCGATCGCCTTCATCAGGCTGGTCTTGCCGAGCTGGCGCCCTCCCACCAGCAGATAGTTGCCGGGCTCACGGTTCAGCACCTGGGCCAGCAGCTGGGTGCGGCCGAAGAACCCGCCCGGCCGGGTCACACCGCCGCGGGTCTGGTAGGGCGAGATGCGGGTGATCTTGAGCTGCCGCGCCAGCTGCCCCAGCAGTGGCTCGTGCGGGGCCGGATGCAGCAGCCATTCGCTGATCGAGGACTGATCAAAGCCGACGCACAGGTTCGCCGGGTCCGAGCTGTAGGCGAGCAGGGCGGCGTCGCTGCGCGGATCGGGGCTGAGCACCAGCAGCACGTCCTGGCCGGTCGACACGCCGCGCAGATGACGCACCAGATCGCGCGCCGGCAGCGTGGCCGGCGGCAGATACAGCAGGGCCCGCTCCAGCGCCAGCGGCAGGCTGTTCGGCAGCTGCCACTCGAACACCTCGCCCGGCAACGACCAGCCGCTGCTGGGCAGGCTGCGTGCGCCAATCCGCAGCGCCAGCGCCTGTGCCTGTTCGGCCGGCGTGGCGGTGCCGAAACGCAGCGCTTCACGCCAGTCTTCGGGCGCGATCTCGGCGGCCTGCAGGGCGGCCTCGCGCCGGCGCAGCAGACGCAGCTGACGATCCAGCGCCGACAGCTGTCGCACCGGCTGTCGGCGCAGTCTCCTGGGCAGCAGACGCAGCGCACGCTGGCGCGGATCGAACAGGCCCAGCCACAGCAGCAGAGCGATAAGCACCAGCACCGCGATCAGCAGCGCTGACAGCAGCCACGTCGGTACGCTCGACTCCAGCGTCGGCCGGCAGTCGCTGGGCAGGAAGGTGCTCGGCGGCGCCGGTGTGCCGGGGCGGCAGCTCCAGTTTCGGCTGGCGGGATCGAAGCGCAGCTCGACCCGCGTATCGCGCAGCCCGGAATCGGTCGGAAAGCCTTTGGTGAAGGTGTAGCGCAGAACGAATTCGGTCGGCATGTCGAGCGCGATCAGGCCGTTGTCGTCAGGCCGATACAGCGCGCGCGCGTTCTCTGGCCATGCCTTGTGGTCGTCCCAGAAGTCGGCGGCATCGGCGCGGGCCATCGCAGCCTGCTGCCAGAACAGGCCGAGCATCGAGCGCACTTCGATATCGGCCGGAAACACCCAGCGCGTCAGCGGATTCAGGCCGGGCGCGAACAGGGCCGTGCCGAGCAGCCAGACCAGACCCGCCAGCAGCAGCACGCGCCAGGTCGGCGGCCGGCTCAGCCTGAAGCCGCGGCTCATGCGCGGGGTTCGCTTCGTGTATCGCTGCTGGCCAGGAGCTGCTGGCCGGCGCGGCGAATGGCCTCGCAGCGCCACTGCAGCCAGCGGCCGTCGGCCTCAGTGCGCTCGCACAACAGGTTGGCCCAGTACAGGCCGCGCAGCAGCGGATCGAGCAGATACGGCCGCGCCGGGCCGATCCGCAGTGCGCCCAACCAGCCGCTGATGGCGGCCCGCGCCGACGCAGTCGACAGCAGGGGCAGCAGGCTCTGCCACAGCGGATCAAACCCGCTGAGCGCGTCGATGTGGGCGTCGTCGCTGCTGTCGGCATCGGCGGCCAGCCGATCCAGCGCGGCCTCGGCCAGCAGCGGGTGGCCGCCGCTCAAGCGCAGCGCGCGCGCGGCGGCATCGCCATCCAGACCCCGCCGCTGCGCCTGCGGCAGCAGGTCGGCGGCGGCAAGTTCCGGCCAGCGCTCGGAGGTGGCGATATTGAGCAGGGACAGATCGCCGCCCTGGTACTTGAGATCCGCCAGAGCCGCGCCGCCGCAGATCAGCAGGAACAGCCGGCCGCTGTGCATCTCGCTCAGGCTGCGCAGGATGCCGGCCAGCACCTCACGCTGCTGCGGGTCGCCCTGCTCGAAGCGGCTGACCAGCACGAACAGCGGACGCTGCGCCGACAGCCGCCGCGCCAGCGCCGACTCGAACGCGAAATCCGAATCCACCCCGTCCAGACCGCACTGCGCGGCCAGCGCAGCGAAGTAGGCGGCGGGCTCGGCGGACAGGCTGTAGGGCGGCTGGAGATGCAGCACGCAGTCGACACCGAAGCGCCGCTGCGCCTCGGCCAGGATCGCTGAGCGCTCCGGCGGCTGGCCGAGGTGCGCCGGGCACAGCAGCATCAGGATCGGATACGGCTTCAGCCCCTGCAGGCGATCGAACACCTGCACCACGCTGGCCGGCGCCGCGTCAGTCGGCACGGATTCTGCCGGCGCCTCGGCCTCGGCCGGAAACTCCGGCTCGAACTCGGCCGCACGCAGCAGGCGGTTGGTCTCGACCTCAGTCAGGCGCAGATAGCGCGCGCAGGCCAACACCCGATCACGGTGCTTGCGCCCCGGCAGCGCATCACCATTGCGCCAGTTGTTCACCGCCTCCCGGCTCAAGCCGATCTCGCTGGCCACACCGGCCGCACTGGCACGGATCCGCCGCATGAACTGGGCCAACAGGGTGGCGAAGGTGGGGGGCATGGGCCGGTGATCGCAGTGGGGCTGTGAAGGGTAAGGGTCCGGCCCGGGAATGGGGAATCGGGAGTGGAGAATCGTCAGGAATGGACTGCGCCAACCGGGACCGCCACCTCCTGCTCTACCGATTCCCCATTCCCGACTCCCCATTCCCGTAGAGCGCCAGCGGCGCTCTAACCAAACAAACCCGGCCCCAGCACCACCCACAGCGCCGCCAGCAGCGCGTACTTGATGCCGGTGATGATCGGGCCCTGTGGGCGGTAGGGCTTGGACTGCAGCATCTGCAGGTGCGGCGGCGCCTGCACGCGCTGGATCAGCACGAACAGGGCCAGCGCGCACAGCAGGCCGCCGATGATGCTGACGCCCCAGGGGCCCAGCGTATCCAGCACCCACACCGCCATCTGCTTGAGACCCTTCTTGCGGCCGGTGATCTCGATCTCTTCGGCGGCGCGGATCGCGGTGGCGGCATTGAAGGCGATCGCGGTGCCCATCGCCAGCAGGCTGAAGGTCAGGGCGGAGGCAAACGCTGCGCGCGCCTTGCTGTAGGTGTCCTCATAGCGGCGGAAGCGCCCCTGGGTGGCCTGTTCGACCGCGCCGAACACGGCATCGCGCACGCCGGCATCCTCGATCGTCAGCGATTCGGTCTTGGCTTCCTTGCCTTCGCCGACTTCGAAGTCGATGTCGCTGTCGCCGCTGCTCTGCTGCACCCGCTTCACCCCGCGCAGCACCACGTGGGTGGCCTTGTCGCCGAACACCTGTGCCGGCGACTCACCGGCCTGCAGGCGGCTGATCTGGGCCTCGATCAGGCTGCCCTTGTAGGTTTCGGCGTAGACCGCCTCGTTGCTCACCAGCAGCAGCTGCGCGCTGTCGCCGTCGACATCTTTCCAGTACTGCATGCTCGAATCCCCTGTGCCGGAAACGCCGGCCTGCGCGATGCCGCAGAGCGCGGCGAGGGCGGCAGTGTCGGGTTCTCATCCGCAGCGAGGAATCGTGAAGGTGTCCAGCGCAGCGCTTGACGGCCTGTCAACCGCGCCCGCGGCGCTTGGCTCAGCGCCGCCAGGCGAAGAAGCGCTCGGCCCACCTCAGCGCGGTGGCCGGTGCATGCGCGCGCTTCCACACGCCCGCGGCGTATTTGTTGGCCTCGCTCATGGTCGGGTAGACGTGGATGGTGCCGAGCAGTTTGTTCATGCCCAATCCGTATTTCATCGCCAGCACGAACTCCGGCAGCAGCTCGCCGGCGTGGGCGCCGACGATGCAGGCGCCGACGATGCGGTCACTGCCCGGCGCGGTCAGCACTTTCACGTAGCCATGGTCGTTGCCATCAGCGATTGCACGATCAAGATCGTCGATGCCGTAGCGGGTCACTTCCACCGCGATGCCCTGGGCCTTGGCTTCGTCCTCGGACAGGCCAACGCGGGCGACTTCGGGGTCGGTGAAGGTCACCCACGGAATCACCCGGTAGTCGACCTTGTAGCTCCAGAACGGCGCCAGCAGACCGTTGACCGCCGCGTACCAGGCCTGATGCGCGGCGACGTGGGTGAACTGGTAGGGCCCGGTGACATCGCCGGCCACCAGGATGTTGGGGAAGTTGGTGCGCAGCAGCGGGTCGGCGGCGATGTGGCCGCGCGGGCCGAGCTCGACGCCGAGCTCGCGCAGGCCGAAGCCCTCGGTGTTCGGGCTGCGCCCCAGCGCCAACAGCACGCGATCGAAATCGAAGCTGACCGCGCCATCGGGGCCCTCGCAGTGCAGGCGTCCGCCGCCCTCGGCAAGTTTCTCGAAGCGCAGCGCGCGATGCGCGGTGGCGATCTGGACGCCCTCATCGGCCAGGGTGCTGGACAGCGCCAGTGCCGCATCGGCGTCTTCGCGCGGCAGCAGGCGCGGCGACATTTCGACGATCCGCACCTGCGCGCCGAAGCGGGCGAAGCACTGCGCCAGCTCGCAGCCGATCGGCCCGCCGCCCAGCACCAGCAGACGCTGCGGCAGCGCACGCAGGCCCCACACCGAATCGCTGGTGAGGTAGTCGAGATCGTTCAAGCCCGGAATGTCCGGCACCAGCGGGCGCGCGCCGGTCGCGATCACCAGGCTGCGCGCACTCAATCGACGGCCGCCGACCTCGACTTCCCAGGGGCTGACCAATTTGGCCTCGCCCTCGATCACCTCGACCCCAAGCCCGGTGTAGCGCTCGACCGAATCGTGCGGCTCGATCTGGCTGATCACCCGCTGCACGCGCTGCATCACCTCAGCGAAATCGAACTCGGCCGACATCGAGCGGATGCCGAGGTTCGCGCTGTGTCGGGCCTCGGCCGACAGGCGCGCGCTGCGGATCAGCGCCTTGCTGGGCACGCAGCCGGTGTTCAGGCAATCGCCGCCCATGCGGTGCTTCTCGATCAGGGCGACCTTGGCTTTCACCGCAGCGCCGATGTAGGCCGTCACCAGGCCGGCCGAGCCGGCGCCGATCGCGATCAGGTTGTAGTCGAACCGGGCTGGCCGCTTGAAGCCGGCATACACGCGGCGCGCCTGCAGCCAGGCCAGCACCGCCTTCAGCAGCAGCGGCAGCAGGCCGATTGCGACAAAGGCCAGCAGCAGACCCGGCGAGACGATGTCCCGCGGTGATTCGATGCTGGCCAGCTGGGTGCCGGCGTACACGTACACCACCGTCGCCGGCAGCATGCCGAGCTGGCTGACCCAGTAGTAGGTCCACAGCCGCAGCGAGGTCAGGCCGCTGACCAGGTTCACCACGAAGAACGGAAACAGCGGCAGCAGGCGCAGGCTGAGCAGATAGAACGCGCCGTCACGCTGCACGCCGGCATCGAAGGCCTTCAAGCGCTCGCCATAGCGTCGGGTGATGGCCTCGCGAAACAGAAAGCGCGCAGTCAGAAAGGCCAGGCTGGCGCCGAGCGAGCTCGCGAATGACACCAGCAGTACGCCCCAGCCCAGCCCGAACAGCGCGCCGGCCGCCAGCGTCATCACCGCGGCACCGGGGATCGAGGCCGCCGTGACCAGCACATAGGCGCCGAAGAATCCGGTCAGGGCCAGCAGCCAGTGGGCATCGACCCAGCCGGCGAACTCGGCCTGGCGCGACTTCAGCGTCGCAAAATCGAGCGTGGCGAGCAGACCGCTGCGCCAGGCCCAGACCAGCAGCAGGGCGATCGCGAGAACCAGGGCGAGACGGGCAAATGTCTTCATGGGCGATGGTCAGCCGAAGTGAGCGAGCGGGAAGCCGCGAGTGTGGCCCGCTTCAGAGGTGCGTAGCGAGCGAAACGATTGCATCGGTGCGGCGCGGCAACCCGGCCACAGACAAGCGGCCGCCAAGCGAAGGCCAGCGCAGCCGGCATGCCATCCGTCACTTCCACGCTGTCGGGGCGGGATCCACGATCACCGTTCCAATCACCCGGGAGCTGCACATGCGCCTTGTCACCGGATTGCTGCTGGGGCTGCTGGCCGTGCTGCCGGCGGCGGTGCGCGCCGAGTTCGCAGTCGAAGAGGCCAGCCTCGCTGAGCTCGCTGCAGCGCAGGCGGAAGGTACTGCGAGTTCGCAGGATCTGGTACGCGCCTACCTCGAACGGATCGAACGCCTCGACCGCGCGGGGCCGCGCCTGAATGCGGTGATCGAGCTCAATCCGGAGGCGCTCGCGATCGCGGCCACGCTGGATGCCGAACGCGCGGCCGGGACCCTGCGCGGCCCGCTGCACGGGATTCCGATCCTGCTGAAGGACAACATCGACACCGGCGACCGGATGCAGACCTCGGCCGGCTCGCTGGCCCTGCTCGGCGAACCGGCAGCGCAGGATTCGAGCGTTGCCGCGCGCCTGCGCGCGGCTGGCGCGGTGATTCTGGGCAAGACCAATCTGAGCGAGTGGGCCAACTTCCGCGGGCGCCGCAGCAGCAGCGGCTGGAGCAGCCGCGGTGGCCAGACCCGTAACCCGTATGCGCTGGACCGCACGCCCTGCGGCTCCAGCTCAGGCAGTGGCGTCGCGGCCGCGGCCAGCCTGGCGGGCGCCGCGATCGGCACCGAGACCGACGGCAGCATCATCTGCCCGGCGGCGATCAATGGCCTGGTCGGGATCAAGCCGAGCATCGGCCTGGTCAGCCGCGCCGGCATCGTGCCGATCAGCGGCAGCCAGGACACCGCCGGGCCGATGGCGCGCAGCGTCGCCGATGCGGCCCTGCTGCTGCAGGCCCTGGTCGGTGCCGACCCGCGCGACCGCGCCACGGCAGACGTCGCCGAGCACACGGCGGACTATGTGGCCGCACTCGATCCGCAGGCACTCAAAGGCGCGCGGATCGGCGTGGTGCGGCAGCTGGCGGGTTTCCACGCCGGCGTTGACCAGCGCTTCGATGCCGCCGTCGAGGCCCTGCGCGCGGCCGGTGTCGAGATCGTTGAAGGCATTGAACTGCCGACCCGCGCCGAGGCCGCGCGCAACGAGTTCACCGTGTTGGTGCACGAGTTCAAGGACGACCTCAACGCCTACCTCGCCACCCGCAGCGGCGTGCCGGCGACCGACCTCGATGCGGTGATCGCTTTCAACGTCGCCAACGCCGAGCGCGTGCTGCCCTGGTTCGGTCAGCAGCTGCTGGAACAGGCTGCGGCCAGCGGCGGCAGAGCCGATGTGGACTACCAGAAGGCGCAGGCCGACGCCCGCCGCCTGGCCGGGCCGGAGGGCATCGACAAGGCCATGGCCGAGCATCGGCTGGATGCACTGATCGCACCGAGCAACGGACCGGCCTGGCCGGTCGATTGGGTCAATGGCGATGCCTTCGGCGGCGGCAGCTCGGGCATGGCGGCGATCAGCGGCTACCCGAACATCAGCGTGCCGATGGGGCTGGTGCACGGCCTGCCGGTCGGCATCAACTTCTTCGGCGCGCGCTACAGCGAGGCCAAGCTCATCGGCTATGCGTACGCCTTCGAACAGGCCACGCGCCTGCGTCAACCGCCGCGCTACGCGGCCGGGCTGCCGGCCGGGCCGCAGTGAGCGGAGGCTCCACGCACCGCCACTCAGGCCATGTCGCCGCGCAGCGCCTGCACCTGGGCCTGCAGCTGCTCGGCGCTGGCCTGCGCAGCCGGCACCGGCGAATCGATCGCGAGCTCGACGCGGGCGCGGAATCGGCGCGGCAGGCGCATCCGCCGCAGCGCCGAGTCACGGCGGCTGAACAGGCTGCCCCACATGCCGCGCAGGGCCATCGGGATCACCGGCACCGGCTGGCCCGCGAGGATGCGTTCAACGCCCGAACGAAACGGGTTGATCGCGCCATCGCGGGTGATCTGGCCCTCGGGAAAGATGCCGACCAGCTCGCCGCGGGCCAGCGCGGCATCGATCTCGGCGAAGGCCCGCTCCATCAGCGCCGGGTCTTCTTTTCCGCCGGCAATAGGGATCGCCTTGGCGGTGCGGAACACCCAGCTCATCACTGGAATGTTGAAGATCTTGTAGTACATGACGAAGCGGATCGGCCTACGCACACAGGCCGAGATCAGCAGCGCGTCCATGAAGCTGACGTGGTTGCACACTACCAGCGCCGCGCCCTCGTCGGGCACGTGCTCGGCGCCGCGGACGCGGATCCGGTACAGCACGCTGATCACCAGCCAACTCATGAAGCGCATCAGGAATTCCGGCACCAGCCGGAAGATGTGGATCGCGACCACCGCGTTCAGCAGGGCGGTGACCAGCAGGATCTCTGGAATGTTCATGCCCAGCGCGGAAAGGCCGATCGCCAGCACGGCTGCCAGCACCATGAAGATCGCGTTGAGGATGTTGTTGGCAGCGATGACTCGTGAGACTTCATCCCACGGCGTGCGCGACTGGATCAGGGCGAACAGCGGCACGATGAAGAACCCGCCGAACAGGCCGATCAGGGCCAGGTCCATCAGCACCCGCCAGCGGCCTGGCTGACCGAACACCTCGCTGACCGACAGCCCCAGCGCGCCGACATCGGTGGGTTGAGCGAAGTAGAGGTCGATGCCGAACACTGACAGGCCGATCGCGCCCAGCGGCACCAGGCCGATCTCGATCTTGTGGCCGGACAGCTTCTCGCACAGCAGCGAACCCACCCCGATGCCCGCCGCGAACACCGCCAGCAGGACCGACATCACCGCTGCTTCGCCACCCAGCACGTCGCGCGCATAGACCGGCAGTTGGGCCAGTACCAGCGAGCCGTAGAACCAGAACCAGCTGATGCCGAGCACCGAGTTCAGCACCGCGGTGCGGCCGCGCAGAATGCCGAGCGTGTGGCCAATCTCCGATACTGCGTTCCAGTTGAATTTGAGCTCGGGCGCGGTCGGCGGCGCGGGCGGAATCGCGAGACTGACCAGCCAGCCCAACACGGCCAAGCCGATCACGCAGACCGACACCCACAGTTCCGCGTTCTGCAGCTGCATCAGTGGGCCGCCCGCCAGGAACCCGAGCAGGATGGCCATGAAAGTCGCGGCCTCCACCCAGGCGTTGCCGCCCACCAGTTCCCAGGGTTTCAGATGCTGTGGCATCAGCGAGTACTTGAGCGGGCCGAAGAACGCCGACTGCGCGCCCATCAGGAACAGCACGCCGAGCAGGAGTTCGACGGAGCCGAGTGCGAAGCCCACGGCGGCGGCAATCATGATAAGGATCTCGGCGAACTTGATCAGCCGGATCAGGCGTGACTTCTCGAACTTCTCGGCAAGCTGGCCGGCGCTGGCGGAGAACAGGAAGAAGGGCAGGATGAACAGCGCCGCGGCGATGTTCGAGTACAGCAGGCTTTGTTCCTGACCGGTGCCGACCCGATAGATGACCAGGCCGATCAGGGCGTTGCGGAACAGGTTGTCGTTGAATGCCCCCAGCGCCTGGGTCAGGAAAAACGGCAGGAAACGGCGCTGGGCCAGCAGAGCGAATTGCGAGCTGTGGGACATTGAGCGACCTTGGTCGGAAGTGCCGCGGAGTGTGGGCGTGTGGCCGCTTGGCGTGTCAAGACCGGCCGGCGCCGAAGCGTTGAGTTTGTGTCATTTCGTTACGCCGCCGACAAGTCTGACGCGGCGCGGCGGGTGCCGCGGTGGACACTCCGCCGGGGCTGACGCGAATCTGCTGGCGTGGCGCAGCCAAGCGTGATGTGTCGCACGGTTTGGGGGTGGCACGGAATCTGCTGGGTCACGCCTATCGCCTCACGGCATCTGGGCACCCATCGGGTCGCCTTCGGAGTTCAGCATGTTCGCCCTGCCGCTACTTTCAGTGCTCAATCGCTTCCATCACGATGTGCTGGTGCCCAGCTGGTACTGGAGCGGCGCCCTGTTCGACGGCGTGTGCTACCTAGCCCTAAGCACCCTGCCGCGGCGCTGAAGCCAGATCAAGGCGCTGCGCTGAACAGATCCCCCTGGCGCAACGCGCCGGCGGCTTCGATCAGGTTCGACAGCCCCACGCCCGCCAGCCGATAGCGCGTCTGCGCCGGCAGCTGCACGCGGGCCCGCAAAGCCATCGCGATTTCCAGAACTTCCTCCGCTGAAGCCGGTGCTGTGTCCGGGCTGAGGCTGCGGGTCAGGATGCGGAAATCCGTGGTCTTGAGTTTCAACACGACGGTGCGACCGATCCGCCCGGAACGTTCGGCCTCTGCCCATACGCGGCGAGCCAGCGGCTCAAGTTCGGCGCCCAAGGCGTCGATGGACAGGTCCACCGCGAAAGTGTCCTCGGCCGAGATCTGCAGGCTGGGCCGCTCGGGCTCGACTGCGTGCTCGTCGATGCCGTGCGCGAGCTCGAACAGGCGCCGGCCCCAGCGGCCGAAGCGCGCCTCAAGCGCGGGCTGGCCGAGCTCACGCAACTGGCCCACCCGTTCGATCCCGAGATCAGCCAGCTTGCCCTGCATCACCTTGCCGACCCCGGGCAGCTTGCCGACCGGCAGCCGGGTGAGGAACTCCAGCGCCTGCTGCGGTCGAATCACGAACAGTCCGTCGGGCTTGCGCCAGTCGCTGGCGATCTTGGCCAGAAACTTGTTCGGCGCGACCCCGGCACTGGCGGTCAGCGCGGTGCGCTCGCGGATTTCGGCGCGAATCGCCTTGGCCACGGCGGTGCCTGAGCCTAGCCCCTGCAGGTCTTCGCTGACGTCCAGATAGGCCTCGTCGAGCGACAGTGGTTCTACCAGCGGCGTGTGGCTGAGGAACACCTCGCGCACCTGCCGCGACACCGCTTTATAGCGGGCGAAGTCCGGCGGCACGAACACCGCGTCCGGGCACAGCCGCTCGGCGCGGATCGCCGGCATCGCCGAGCGGATGCCGAAGGTGCGGGCTTCGTAGCTGGCCGCGCAGACCACCGAGCGCGCGCCCTTCCAGGCCACCACCACCGGCCGCCCGCGCAGGCTGGGGTCGTCACGCTGCTCGACCGAGGCGTAGAAGGCGTCCATGTCGACATGGACGATCTTGCGCAGGCGTGGAGTGTTCACGCCGGAAACAATCAGCCGAAGCCTTCCAGCACGATCTTGCCAACCGCGCGCCCGCTCTCCAGCAGCGCATGCGCGCGACGCAGGTTGTCGGCATTGATCGTGCCGAAATGCTGGCCGAGGGTGCTGCGCAGCTCGCCGGCGTCGACGCGCTCGGCGACGTTCTGCAGCAGGGCGCCCTGGGCGCCGATGTCGGGGGTGTTGAACATCGAGCGGGTGAACATGAACTCCCAGTGCAGGCTCGCCGACTTGCGCTTGAGCAGGCGGACGTCGATCGGCTCGGGGTCGTCGATCAAGGCCAGATGGCCCTCCGGCGCCAGCGCTTCGACCAGCTGCAGATAGTGCTGATCGGTGTGGGTCAGGCTGGCGATGTACTCGACCCCGGCCGGCGCGATCGCCAGCGCTTGGGCGGCCAATGGCTGGGTGTGGTCCAGCACCCGGTTGGCGCCGAGCAGCTGCAGCCAGTCGCGGCTCTGCTCGCGAGAGGCGGTGGCGAGCACGGTCAGCCGGGTCATCGCATGCGCCAGCTGGATCAGGATCGAGCCAACACCGCCGGCCGCGCCGGTCACCAGCAGATGGCGCCCGGAAGCGCCGCCACGCGGCACGCCGAGGCGGTCGAACAGCAGCTCCCAGGCGGTGATCGCGGTCAGCGGCAGCGCTGCGGCTTCAGGGTCGGACAGCGTGTGTGGCGCGTGGCTGACGAGGCGCGCGTCGACGCACTGGAACTCGGCATTGCAGCCGGGCCGATCCAGCGCACCGGCATACCAGACCCGGTCACCGGGCTTGAAGATGCTGACCTCGCTGCCGACTGCATCGACGATGCCGACGGCATCCCAGCCGAGAATGCGCCGTGCGCCATCGGTGGGTGCGGCGTGGCGCCGGATCTTGGTGTCGACCGGGTTGACCGCCACCGCGCGCACCGCCACCCGCAGATCCTGCGGGCCGGGCTCAGGCACGGGGGCGTCGAACTCGATCAATGCCTCGGGGTGGTCGACGGGCAGGGACTCACGGAAGCCGATAGCTTTCATTGCACGCGTGGGTAGTCAGGGCGGGCCAGAGTGTGCGCTGTCGGGCCCGTTCGCCACTACTGACAGAACTCAGTCGGTCGCGGCGGTCGTCTGCGCCGCGTCCGGCCGCCACTCCAGCCGCAGGTTGCGCGGGGTCAGCTCCACACCATCACGGTCGAACACCCGCACAGCATCGAGCGGCGCGCCGCTGTCGGCGTTCTGCAGCCGCAGCGCGGTGTCCGCGCACGGCGCCCAGCGTGTGCCCCAGTCGGCCATCGCCACCAGCAGCGGAAACAGCGACTTGCCCATTGGTGTCAGCCGGTACTCGATCTGGCGCGCGTCCTCGCGTGAGGGCTCGCGGCTGAGCACGCCGCGTTCGACCAGGTGCCTCAGCCGCGCCGACAGGATGTTGCGGGCGATGCCGAGCCGGCGTTCGAAATCGTTGAAGCGGCGCTGGCCGAGAAAGGCCTCGCGCAGGATCAGCAGCGACCAGCGCTCGCCGACGATTTCCAGCGCGCGGGCGATCGGGCAGCTCGCGCTGAGTTCGGCGGCGGTGGTCGGCAGGGCCGGTGAGGGGATCGTTGGGGCAGGGCGGTCAGGGCGCATGAGCGCAAGCATGGGCAACTAGGTTGCACACTGCAACCGATCGCGCTAGCCTCGGCTCCAGTTGCAAAATGCAACCTAATTGGAGCCTGCGATGTCACCTGCCAGCCTGCGACCCCTCGGCTCCACTCTGGGCCGTCTGTTTCCCGAATTCACTGCCAGCTTGGTGGCCGATCTCGCCACCCGGCCGCGCGCCGCGCGTAGCCACCGCCTGCCGCCCGGTGCGGAAGCCCTGACCCTGCGTTTTGGCCTGGCCGGTCTGCGCTGGGGCCGAACCGGCCCACGCGTGCTGGCCCTGCACGGCTGGCAGGGCCACTCGGCGCAATTCGCCGCGATCGCCAGCGAACTGGTTGCGCAGGGCCTGCAGGTGATCGCGCTGGACGCGCCCGCCCACGGCCGCTCGCCTGGCGCCTTTGCGAGCCCGATCGCGTTCTCCGATGCCCTGCTCGAAAGTCAGCCGGAGCTCGGCCCGGTGCACGCGGTGATCGGCCATTCGATGGGCGCTGGCGCGGTGCTGTACGCGCTGGCCAATGGCCTGTCGGCGGCGCGTGCGGTGGTGGTGGCCAGCCCCGCCGATTACGCCGACGTGCTGCGTCGGCAGAGCCAGCGCTTGGCCCTGCCCGAACGCGCAGAACGCGCCTTCGTGGCGCGGATGGAACGCCTGACCGGAGTGCCTACGACCGCGCTCGACATCGGCGAGCTCGGTGCACGCTTCAAAGGCGAGCTCATGGTGGTGCACGACCGCAGCGACCGCGTGGTGCCGTTCGCGGACGGCGAACGCATCGCCCGCGTCGCTTCCGCGCCGCTGTATGTCACCAGCGGCCTGGGCCACGGCCGCGTGCTGAAGGACCCGGGCGTGGCCGCAACGGTGGCCCGATTCATCGTCGATGGCGTTGACACGCCCGCCAGCGCAGGGCGCGTCGAGCTGCATTGAGGGTCGCGCTCGCGCGTCTGTCCGCGGCCACATTGGCCCGGCCGCGGGCCGAATCAAGCGGCGGCGCGCCGGTGTGAGCGTCTGGCATCAGGCATGCGCAGACGGACTCAAAGCCGATGCGCGGGGCGTGCTGCAATACCGGAAACCCCGTGGACGCCTCGATGCACCTGCCCGATAGTCAAGTTCATTCCCCCGCGCCCTCGGCGCTTGCCCTGCTGCCGCTCGGCCTGTTTCTGCTGTTGTTCTTCGGTACCGGCCTGTGGCTGAGCCTTGCCGGGGTGGAGATGGCCTTCTACCAGCTGCGGGCGCCGCTGGCGGCACTGATCGCGATTGCGCTCGGCCTGCTGATCGCGCACCGGCAGCGCTACAACGGGCTGGATGTGCTGCTCGCCGGTATGGGCGAGCGCAACGTGATGCTGATGCTGCTGGTGTTCCTGCTCGCTGGAGGCTTTGCCGAGCTCTCGCGTGCGATTGGTGCGGTCGACGCCGTGGTCGCCCTGGCGCTGTCGACAATGCCCGCGCAATGGCTGGTGCCGGGTCTGTTCCTGGCGGCCGCGCTGGTGTCGTTCGCGATCGGAACATCCATGGGCACCCTGGCTGCGACCGTACCGATCGGCTTGGGCCTTGCAGAGGTGGCCGGGCTGGATACGGTGCTGATCACCGGCGCGCTGATCGGTGGCGCGATGTTCGGCGACAACCTGTCCCTGATCTCCGACACCACCATCGCCGCCACCCGCAGCCAGGGCGCCGAAATGCGCGACAAACTGCGCGCCAATGCCTGGATCGCCCTGCCCGCCGCGGCGCTGACCGCGCTCTGGCTTGCCGTGGATGCGTCTGTTGTCGCGCAGCTCCCGCCCGCGCCCGAGCTGGATCCGCTGAAGTTGCTGCCGTATGCACTGGTGCTGGCGCTCGCCCTGGCAGGACTGAATGTCCTGGGCGTGCTGGCGCTGGGCATTCTGGGCTGCGCCGTGCTCGGCGTGTTGGACGCCAGCCCGCTCAGCCCGCTGGCCGCTGCAGGTCACCTGTGGAAGGGCATGGAGGGCATGACCGAGATCGTTCTGCTGGCGCTGCTGATCGGCGGTCTGGGCGCCTTGCTCAGCGCCAGTGGCGGCCTGAGCTGGCTGCTGCAGGCGATCGACCGGATCGCGCGCGGTCGCCGCGGTCAGCGGGTCGGCGAGCTCAATCTGGCCGGCCTTGCGTTCGGCGCCGATGTGCTGACCGCAAACAACACAGTGGCGATCGTGGCGATCGGCCCGCTGGCGAAGCAGATCGCACGGACTCACGCCATCCCGCCGGCCCGGGCGGCTGGACTCATCGATGTGTTCGCCTGCGTCGCCCAGGGCGTGTTGCCGTATGGAGCGCAGATCCTGTTGGCCGCCTCACTGGCCGGGCTGTCGCCGCTGCTGCTCAGTGGTGCTGTGACCTACTGCTGGTTGCTGGCCGCGCTGGCCCTGCTCAGCGTCGCCTGGCCGCGCCGCCAAGCCCTCAGTCCGGCCGCCGCCGGATCTTGAGCCCCGAAGCCGGAAAGCTGGCGATCTCGCCGCCTTCGCTGCGCCGGCGCGGTTGCCCGGGCTCCGGCGCGAACGCCTGCGCATACAGGACTTCATAGGTGGCCGGCAGCACGCCGTCGTGTCGGAACTCTTCGTAGGCGGCGAACACCCGCTGCATGCGCGCTTTGCCAGTGAGGCTGCGGCGGCGGTCCTGCCAGGCATTGCCGGCGCCGATGCCGCGCAGTTCGCGCATCAGGTCGCGGCTGTCGCGGTAGGTGAGGGTGAAGCGATCGGTGTCCAGCACCGGGTCGCGAAAGCCGGCCGCGATCAGCGCATCGCCGATCGCCTGCATCGGCTTGAAGCTGCTCACGTGCGGGGCATCGTCCGCACTGGCGAACGCGCTGCGCAGTTCGAACAGGGTGTCCGGACCGAAGCTGGAGAACAGTAGCAGGCCACCCGGCCGCAGCAGGCCGCGCAGACCATCGAGCACCTGCGGCAGGTCTTCCACCCACTGCAGACACAGGCTGGAGAACACCAGATCGAAACTGTTCTCGGCGAAGGGCAGGGCGCGCGCATCGGCGCATACGCGCTGGAACCGGCGCGACTTCGGCGTGTACCAGCGCCAACCCGCGCCGGCTTCGCGCAGCATCGGCAGGGCCAGATCCAGAGCGATCAGCTCGGCCTGCGGAAAGCGCTGACGCATCACGCTGCTGGCCTGGCCGGGGCCGGCGCCGAGATCGAGAATGCGGGTCGGTGTCTGCTTGGCGTAGGCCAGCTGTTCGAGCAGACGCGACTCGACCTCGCGCTGCAGCACAGCGATCGCGGCGTACTCGGAAGCGGCGCGGCCAAAGGCTCGGCGCACCTGGCGAAGGTCGTAGCGAGGTTCCATGAGGGCGCGGAGTGTACGCCAGCGGGCCGACGCGGCGGCGTAGAATCGGCCGCTTGCCCGGACCGGAACCCCTGTATGACTGCCAGCGCGGCCGACTTCATCGAGGTCTACGACAATGTTCTGAGCGCGGCCGAGTGCGCGGCGCTGATCGACCGCTTCGAACGCTCCGGCCGCCTGCAGCCCGGTGCCGTCGGCGGCGGTGTCTACCCCGAGCTAAAGCACAGCAGCGACCTGATGGTGTCGGCGCATCCGGATTGGCGCGATGCCGAAGTGGCGCTCAATCAGGCCATGCTGCGCTGCCTGATGGCCTATCTGCGGCGCTATCCCTACACCCTGATCGCGCCGCTGATGCTGCAGTTCCAGGACCCGCAGACCGGCGCAGTGCGGCGCCTCGGGGCGGACGACATCACCGCGATGCCGGAGCCGCAGCTGGCCGACATCACCGAGTTCGTGTTCCGCCCGGGCGCGATCAACCTGCAGCGCTACCGCGCCGGTGAGGGTGGCTATCCGTACTGGCACTGCGAGCTGTACCCGCGAGATCCGCAGGCCGAGTATCTGCACCGCACCCTGCTGTGGACGCTCTACTTGAACGATGGCTTTGCCGAAGGCGAAACCGAGTTCCTGTACCAGGGCCGCAAGATCCAGCCGCGCACCGGCAGCCTGCTGATTGCCCCGGCGGCGTTCACCCATACCCACCGTGGCAACCGGCCGCAGGGCGGCGACAAGTACATAGCGACCAGCTGGGTGTTGTTCCGCCGGGCCGAGGCCTTGTATCCCGATATGGCACCGAACTGATCAGGAGCTTCGCCATGATGAGCGCCGCGCGCATACCCGCCCTTGGCCTGCTGGCCGCCCTCGTGCTGTCGGCCTGCTCCGAACCACCGCCGCCGCCGACCGGGCCGGTGATCAACACCGCCGCCGCCACCGAAGCCATCAACCTGTTCGAGCAGGCCCGCCGCGACGGCCGCGGCCAGCTGGCCCGCGCCTACGCCGACGACATCCTGCTGAAGTACCCGGGCACCGAAGCCGCTGCCACCGTGCAGGCGGCGATGGCCGAGGTCAATGCGCTGGCCGAGGCCGATCGCGAGCGCACCCGGCTGGCCAATATGTGGATCTATCACGAGGTCGGCGAGGTCAAGGGCGCCACCTATACGGCCTTCATGTACGAGTCCGATTCGGCCCAGCTCGACCGCAGCGAGCGCCCGCAGCTGGTGCTGCGGCGACACCCGGAATGGGGCCAGAACGTCTATGTGCTGCTGCCGAACGGTCGCTTCGCCTGCGGCGCGCGCTGCATGATCAATATCAAGCTCGACGACGCCGCACCGGCGCGCTTCGAGGCCAGCCAGCCCGAGGGCGCGCCGGTGCCGGCGATGTTCGTCGAAGAGGACACGCGCTTCTTCGAGGCACTGAAAACCGCGCGCTGGGTCGAGCTCGAACTGCCGATCCGCGGCGGCAAGCGCAGCCTGCGTTTCGAGGTTGGTGGCATCGACCTGGCGCGCATGGGCCCGGCGGTGCGCAAACGCTGACCGCCGGGTCGCACTTCACGCTCACGCCCCCACAGGCGACAATGGCGCGCTTTGCGGGCCGCTGCGCCTGCATCCATGCATCCATAGGGCCCGGCCGTGTCGGCACGGGCCATAACCGGGAGGACACCCATGACAGAACCGAGCCTCAACCCGCCCGCCGGCGGCGCCAAGATCACCATCGAGAACGGCAAGCTGCACGTCCCGAACAACCCGATCATTCCGTTCATCGAGGGTGATGGCACCGGCGCCGACATCTGGCGCGCCTCGGTGCGCGTGCTCGACGCCGCGGTCGAGAAGGCCTATGGCGGCGCGCGCAAGATCCACTGGATGGAGATCTACGCCGGCGAGAAGGCCAACAACCAGTTCGGCACCTGGCTGCCGGACGCCACCGTGCAGGCCTGCCGCGACTACCTGGTGTCGATCAAGGGCCCGCTGACCACGCCGATCGGCGGCGGCATCCGATCGCTAAATGTGGCCCTGCGGCAGATGCTCGATCTGTACGTCTGCCTGCGCCCGGTGCGCTGGTTCAAGGGCGTGCCGAGCCCGGTGAAGCGCCCCGATGCGGTCGACATGGTGATCTTCCGCGAGAACTGCGAAGACATCTACGCGGGTATCGAGTTCGAACAGGGCTCGGATGAAAACGCCAAGTTCATGGCCCTGCTGAAAGAGCACTTCCCCAAGTCCTACGGCAAGATCCGCTTCCCCGAGACCTCCGGCATCGGCATCAAGCCGGTCTCCAAGGACGGCTCCGAGCGCCTGATCCGCGCCGCCATCGAATACGCCATCAGCAGCGGGCGCAAGTCGGTGACGATCGTGCACAAGGGCAACATCATGAAGTTCACCGAAGGCGCGTTCCGCAACTGGGGCTACGCCCTGGCCGAGCGCGAATTCGCCGACAAGGTCTACACCTGGGACCAGTGGGAGCGCACCAAGGCCGCCAGCGGCGAGAAGGCCGCCAATGACGAGCAGTCCGCGGCCGTGGCGGCGGGCAAGGTGGTCATCAAGGACGCCATCGCCGACATCACCCTGCAGCAGGTGCTGACGCGCCCGAACGAATTCGATGTGATCGCCACCCTGAACTTGAACGGCGATTACTTGAGCGACGCGCTGGCCGCGCAGGTCGGCGGCATCGGCATCGCGCCCGGCGGCAACGTCAACTACATGACCGGCCACGCCGTGTTCGAGGCCACCCACGGCACCGCGCCGAAGTACGCCGGCCTCGACAAGGTCAACCCGGGCTCGGTGATCCTGTCGGGCGAAATGATGCTGCGCTACATGGGCTGGACCGAAGCCGCGGATGCCATCATCACCGCCATGGACGCCGCCATCGCTGCCAAAACCGTCACCTACGACTTCGCCCGCCTGATGGACGGCGCCACCGAAGTGAAGTGCTCGGAGTTCGGCGACGCGTTGATCAAGGCGCTGTAAGCCAAGCCGCAATCCGCTGAAAACGCGAGGCCGCCTTCGGGCGGCCTCGTGCGTTTGCGCGAGGTGCTTGAACGCACGTGCACGCGCGGTCGGTCCGTCTGGTCGGGCGCATCACCGATCACTTCCGCTGGATCGCTGCCGCCCGACACAGGCCTGCGCCGCCTTATGCTCCACCCCGCGTGCAGCCCGCACGCGTGCGGAGGCGCCGCATGGACTTCAATCGACTCGATCAGCAGTTGCGCGACAGCCTGGCCGACCTGCGGCTCAGCCTCGAGGAGCGCGATGAGCTGCGTCAGCTGGGCAGCGGGCTGGCTCCTGAGCAGTTGCGCTTCATGCGCAATCGGGCATTCGCGCTGGTGCGCGAGTTGATCCTTGAGCCGGGCAATGCCGAGCCAGCGCTGAAGTGGCTGGAGCAGGTGGTCAAGACGCTGGACTTCCAGGCCAGCGCGGCGCGCGAGCCGGCCAGTGCCCACTTCAGCCCGGGCGAAGACTGCCTCAGCAAGATCCGCGCGCTGTGCCAGCAGGCCAGACGCAGTATCGATATCTGCGTGTACACGATTTCAGATGATCGGCTGAGCGAGGCGATTCTCGCCGCGCATCAGCGCGGCGTGGCGGTGCGGGTGATCAGTGACAACGAGAAGAAGTTCGACGCCGGCAGCGATGTGCTGAGGCTGCGCGAGCGCGGTGTGCCGCTGCGCATCGATGCCAGCGAACACCATATGCACCACAAGTTCGCCCTGTTCGACGGCCGTCTGCTGTTGAACGGCAGCTTCAACTGGACCCGCAGCGCCAGCACCAGCAATGAAGAGAATTTTCTGGTGATCGAGCACGCGCAGCTGGTGGCGGACTACGCGCGTGAATTCGAGCAACTGTGGCTGCGCTACGCGCCGGAGTGAGCGCGCGCGGATAGAACCATTGATGGCGCTTGCGGTGCGTCATCGCCAAAAACGTCTGCTTGGCAGCGAAGCGGGGCCGGTGCAGCAAGCATCGGCGGCAACCCGATGTCGGCTGCACCGGCCCCGGTGCGGGCCGCGCTGCGGCTTGAAGGCATTAGCGGCGCTGCCCGGCTCGACTTTAGGGCTGTGCTGCAGATGGAGGGCGGACGGGTCAGCCTTGAGTGTGCGGAGCGCGGCGCAAGCACCGCGCGATTTTCCGTCCGCCCAAACGAAACGACCGGCCTGCGTCCTGCAGTCCGGTCGTATGCTTCGGGGAGAGCTGCTTGAAGCCGGTGACTGTGGGGGAGGTCAGTGCGTCCGGCTCAAGTGCGTCGCAGGAGCAGCGAGCACGTATTCATTATCGGCGCCTCGCGCGGATAAAGGAGTGCACTTCGGCTTATCCAGGGTCGGGAGTTTCCTGACACGGCGCAGGCGTGTCAGGGTGCGGCTGACATGGGCAGAGAGGCGCATCTGTCGCATGCTGATTGAACCGATTGTTCAAACCATCGAGGTGGACGCCATGGCCGAGCCCAAGACCCAAGCCACCACTGTGCCGATCGACGACTATCTGGCCGCGCTCGAGCCGGCACGACGCGAAGATGCGATCCGGCTGATCGCGTGGATGCGCGAGGCCAGCGGCGAGCCGCCCGTGCTATGGGGCAGCCGCATCGTCGGCTTCGGGCGCTACGCCTATCGCTACGACAGCGGCCGCAGCGGCGAAGCGCCGTTGATCGGCTTTGGTGTCGGCAAGGCCGAGCTCAGTCTGTACCTGAGCGTGGACTACGCGGCCGAAGCCGCGACGCTGGCGCGGCTGGGCAAGCACCGCCACGGTGCCGGCTGTCTGTATCTGAAGCGTCTTGCGGGCGTCGACGAGTCGGCCCTGCGCGAGCTGATCGAGCGCTCGGTGCAGGCACGTGCGGCCGAGCGCATTGATGGGCCCGCGCAGGCATGAGCTCCGCGGATAGCGCTGGCGCCGAGCGCGCGCTGATCGAGCTGGCGGCCGCCTCGATCCGCGATGCTTTCGAGGGCTACAACGGACACTTCCGTGCGATCACCCAGCGCGCGCGCAAGCGCTTCGAGCAGAACGATTGGCAGGGTGCGCGCTCGGACGCAGTCGAGCGCATCGAGCTGTACGACCGCTGCGTGGCGGCGATGGGTGCGCGGCTGTCGGCGCAGCTGGAAAGCCGCGCACAGGACAAGGCGCTGTGGGCCGGAATCCGCCTGCACCACGCCGAGCTGATCGCGCCCCTGCTCGACCAGGAGCTTTACAAGACCTTCTACAACACTCTGACCCGACGCTTCTTCGGCACCCGCGGGGTTGATCCCGAGATCGAGTTCATCGCGCTGTCGATCGAGCCGACCGACCGCATCACCCACCCGGTGGCGCGACGCAGCTATGCGGCGATCGGTGACCTCTCGGCCCTGTTCTCGCGCGTGCTGGAGGATTACCGCTTCGAGGTCGACTACGCCCAGCGCGAGCGCTGCGCAGCCGCGCTGGCAGCGCGCATCCGCGAGCAGCTGACCGAGTTCGAAGCGCCGGGCGTGCGCGCCATCGAACTGATGGAAACGGTGTTCTACCGCGAGCGCCGGGCCTACCTGGTCGGCCGCGTATTTGGCGAGACCCGTTTCGCTCCGCTGGTGATCGCCCTGGTGCATGCCGAGGACGGCATTCGCGCCGATGCGCTGATCACCGACCGTGCCCAGGTGGCGGTGTTGTTTGGCTACACGCGCAGTTACTTCCATGCCGACCTCGCGACCGTCGGTGATGCGGTGGTGTTTCTGCGCACCCTGCTGCCGCACAAGCCGGTGGATGAGCTGTACACGGTGCTGGGCCGCGCCAAGCAGGGCAAGACCGAACGCTATCGGCATTTCTTCGCCCATCTGCAGCGGCAGGCCGACGAGTCCTTCGTGCATGCCGACGGCGAGCGCGGCATGGTGATGGCGGTGTTCACCCTGCCCAGCTATCCGGTGGTGTTCAAACTGATCCGCGATCGCTTCGCGTATCCGAAGAACATCGCCCGCGCGGAGGTTGAAGAGAAGTACCGGCTGGTGTTCCACCACGATCGCGTCGGTCGTCTGGTCGATGCTCAGCAGTTCCGCCACCTGCGTTTTCCGAAGGCGCAGTTCGCGCCGGCCCTGCTGGCCGAACTGCTGGAGGGTTGCCGCGATACGGTGCAGGCCGACGGCGAGGATCTGGTGTTCTCGCACTGCTACATCGAGCGTCGGCTGCGGCCGCTGAATCTGTACTTGCGTGAGGTCGCGCCCGAGCTCGCGCGGGCGGCGATCGTCGACTACGGGCAGTCGATCAAGGACCTTGCCCGCAGCAATATCTTCCCCGGCGATCTGCTGCTGAAGAACTTCGGCATGAGCCGCTCCGGGCGTGCGATTTTCTACGACTACGACGAGCTGTGCTTCGTCACCGAGTGCCGCTTCCGTGCGTTGCCCGAGGCCCGCGACAACGATGAGGAAATGCATGCGGGCGCCTGGTTCTATGTCGCCGACAACGATGTGTTTCCGGAACAGTTCCCGCGCTTCCTCGGGCTGTCGGCGGATCTGCACGCGGCCTTGATGGAGGCCCACGACGAGATCTTCACCGTCGGCTGGTGGCTGGCCCTGCAGGAGCGCATCCGTGCCGGTGCTCTGGCCGATGTTGCACCGTATCCGGCGCGGCTGCGGGTGTAGGGCCGGCGTTACCGGAAGCAACCCGAATCGCTTGCGATCATCTGCGTCACCTGGCGGCGTGGGTATCCCGAGGAGGCTCGCTTTCGAGGCGAGGCTGGGTCGTGGCGTCTTGGCAGTGTCATCGATCCGGCCCAAACTCCGCCGGCCGCGAGCACCTGCTGTGCCCGGCATCGGTGCCCATGCGGGCGCCACCGCGGGGCGTCGGGCCGGGGAGGGCTGCGGACGCGGCATGCGGACCTCAAGTTCTGCTGCGTATCTGTGGCCGGAGTGCCGGGATGCGAGCCTTGCCGGAGTCATCCCGATGCTGAAGTCCGTCCACTGGCGGCTGCCGCGCGCCCGTCTTGCTGGCGCTGCGATTTCCATGCTGTGCGTCTGTAGCAGCGCGCAGGCCGATGTGTTCATCAACGAGTTCCACTACGACAACAGCGGCACCGACACCGGTGAACGGGTCGAGGTGATCGCGCCGTCGGGCACCTCGCTGGCAGGTTGGACGGTGGTGCTCTACAACGGTGGCGACGGCCGCCAGTACGCCACGCTGAATCTGTCCGGCACCGCCGCCAACCAGTGCGGTGGGCACGGCACGGTGGTGGTGAATGCGACCACGGCAGGAATCCAGAACGGCGATCCCGACGGTCTGGCGCTGGTGGATGCCAGCGGTGCGGTGGTGCAGTTTCTGAGCTACGAGGGCAGCTTCAGCGCGATCGATGGCCCCGCCGCCGGACGCACCAGCAGCCCCATTTCCACCGCTGAAACCAGCACCACGCCGGTCGGACAGTCGCTGCAGCTGGCCGGCAGCGGCAGCCGCGCGCAGGACTTCAGCTGGCAGAGCCCGCGCGCGTCCAGCTTCGGCAGCTGTAACAGCGGTCAAACCCTGGTGGGCGGCGGTGGTGGTGGCACCGGCGGCGGCACGCTCAGCAACGGTGTGACGCGCACGGGTCTGACGGCGACTGCCGGCAGCGCCTTGGACTTCACCCTGAGCGTGCCGGCCGGCGCCAGCAATCTGCGTTTCGCGATGAGCGGCGGCAGCGGTGACGGCGATCTGTTCGTGCGCTTCGGTTCTGCACCGACCGCCACCAGCTACGACTGCCGCCCCTTCCTCTCAGGCAACGCCGAAACCTGCACCTTCGCCAGCCCGGCGGCCGGCACTTGGCACGTGCGGATCAGCGCCTACACCAGTTTCTCCGCCGTCAGCCTGCTGCCCAGTTTCGACACGGCCAGCGGCGGTGGTGGCACCGGCTACTACGCGGGCGTGGTGACCAGCAGTGCCAGCGCGCTGCGCAGCAGCCTGCATGCGTTGATCGACGACCACACGCGGATTCCGTACACCGCCAGCACCACCGACACCTGGGACGTGCTCAACCGCGCCGAGCAGGATCCGCTCAACAGCGGGCGCATTCTCGACATCTACAAGAACACCTCGTACGCGAAGGTCGCGGGCGGCAACGACTTCTACAACCGCGAACACACCTGGCCGAACTCGCTGGGCTTCCCCGACGACGGCGGCACCAATTCGGCCTACACCGACCTGCACATGCTGATGGCCTCCGACATCGCCTACAACGCAGCCCGCGGCAACAAGCCGTATGACAACTGCCCCAGCGGCTGCACCGAGTACCCCACGGCGGCCTATGCCGGACAGGGCGGCGGCAGCGGCAGCTATCCGGGCAATTCGAACTGGTCGAACGCCAGCGTGTTCCAGGTCTGGACCAGGCTGAAAGGCAATGTGGCGCGGGCGATGTTCTATATGGACCTGCGCTACGAGGGCGGCAGCCATGGCGGCACCGGCGCCGCCGAGCCCGATCTGCGCCTGACCGATACGCTCAGCCTGGTCAGCCCCACCGGCAGCAATGCGGCCGTCGGCTACATGGGCCGGCTCAGCACGCTGATCCAGTGGCATCAGCAGGACCCGCCGGATGAGGCCGAGCGCCTGCGCAATGCGCTGATCCAGACCTATCAGGGCAACCGCAACCCGTTCGTCGACAACCCTGCCTGGGTCGCCTGCGTGTATCAGAGCGTCTGCAGCTGACAGCAACTGGTCTGGCGCGATGTCCGGCAGGCAGCGGGTGCGCAGAGGACAGCGCCCGCTGCAGGTTGCCTGAGTGCCTCAACGGTCGGCACACCGCCGGTTCGTCCGCCTGCGCATTGAACTAACACGGGTCTGTGCTAGCGTGCGCGGCTGAGCTGGTCCGGGACGGATCGGCCTATTCAACGCTTCGAGGGAGATCGTCATGTTCAAGAAAACCCTGCCGTTTCTGATCGTTGCTGCGCTGGCTGCTTGCTCGCCGTCCGAGCCGCCCGCGCCTGCCGCTGCCCCCGCTGAACCCGCACCTGTCGCGACTCCGGCCCCGGCGCCGGCCCCGGCCGAAGTGGTGAAATCGCCGCTCGAAACCGCCATCGCTGGCACTTGGCGCAGCCCCGAGAACGTGGCACGCGATCGCTTCCGGAATCCGGCTGAAACCCTGGGCTTCTTCGGTGTCGACGGCAGCCAGTCGGTGCTTGAAATCACCCCCGGCGGCGGCTGGTACACCGAGATCCTGGCGCCGCTGTTGAAGGCCAATGGCCGCTACATCGCTGCCGTGGTCGATCCGGCCAAGGCCGCCAACGAGCGCGCTGCCGAGTACTACGGCAACGCGCTGAAGGCCTTCCAGGAGAAGCTGGCCGGCAACGTCGAGATCTACGGTGCAGCCCAGGTGGTGCAGTTCGACCCGGCCGCACCGGCCTTCGGTGCACCCGGTTCGGTCGACGTGGTGCTCACTTTCCGCAACGTCCACAACTGGATGCCCTCGGGCGCGGCGCCGGCCTATTTCAAGGGCTTCTACGACGTGCTCTCCAACGGCGGCACGCTCGGCATCGTTGAGCACCGCGCCGCGGAAGGCACCGAGCCGGACGGCCGCAGTGGGTACGTGACCGAGGCCCAGGTGATCGCGCTGGCGACCGAGGCCGGTTTCCAGCTGGTCGAGAAATCCGAGATCAATGCCAACCCGAAGGACACCCGCGATCACGCCAACGGCGTGTGGTCGCTGCCGCCGGTACTGCGCGGCGGTGACGAAGACCGCGCGAAGTTCGAGGCGATCGGTGAGTCAGACCGCATGACCCTGCGCTTCGTGAAGCCCGCGCCGGCCGCTGACGAAGACGTCAGTGAGGGTGAGAACCCGGCCAACGCCAAAACCTGATGTCCCGCCATCGCTGAAACAACACCGGCCGCCCTGAGCGGCCGGTGCTGTTTCGGGGCACACGAATAACGATCGCCGACTCGCCCCGGCCTGCGTCCACCGCCCGCAGCGTGAGCCATGACCATGCTGATCGCCCTGAACAAACCTTACGGCGTGCTCTGCCAGTTCACGGACCCGGACGGTCGACCGACCTTGGCCGATTTTGTGGCGCAGTCCGATGTCTATGCCGCCGGCCGGCTCGATGCCGACTCCGAGGGCCTGCTGCTGCTGTCGGACGACGGTGCCCTGATCGCCCGCATCACCCAGCCGCGGCACAAATGGCCGAAGACCTATGTGGTGCAGGTGGAGGGTGCGCCCACGTCAGAACAGATCGAGGGCTTGGCCCGCGGCCCGCTGTTGAACGACGGCCCCTGTCGGCCCTGCGAGGTGTCGCTGCTGCCGGGTCCGCCCGAGTGGCTGTGGCCGCGCGATCCGCCGGTGCGGTTCCGCAAATCGGTACCCGAGGCCTGGCTGCAGGTGTGTCTGCACGAGGGCCGCAACCGCCAGCTGCGGCGCATGACCGCCGCGGTCGGCCTGCCGACCCTGCGGCTGATCCGCACCGCGATCGGCCCGCATGCGCTGGAGGGGCTGGCGCCGGGCGAGTTGCGCGTGATCGATCCGCGCCCGGCCCCCGTTCGCACCGCACCCGCGGCGCCGCGGCCACGCCGACGCAATGCGCCGCCATGATCACTCGTACGTGCGTAGAACTGGGCTACCATCCGCCGCTGACCCCTCCCACTCCTTGAAGGAGCCGCTCATGAATGATCGTCCCGCCCTTTCTGCGGCCACTGCGCTTCCCGCCACCGCCAGCAACACCCTGATCCGCAACACCTTCATCCTGCTCAGCCTGATCCTCGGCACCGCCGCGGTCGGCGCCGGCCTCGGCCTTGCGATCAACATGCCGATGGGCTGGGGCGTGTGGATCGCTTTCATGGTGCTGTTCATCGGTGGCCCGTTCCTGATTCAGCGCATCGACAACGGCCAGACCCAGATCAGTGTCACCTTCGTCTGGGCCTTCCTGGTCGGCCTGATGTTCAGTCCGCTGGTCGGCGCCTACCTCAGCTTCCCCGGCGGCTCAGCCATCGTGCTGAACGCGTTGGTCACCACCGCGGTGCTGTTCACCGCACTGGCGGGTTACGCGGTGACCAGCCGCAAGGATTTCAGCTTCATGGGTGGTTTTCTGGGCGCCGGCTGTCTGCTGGTGATCGTGGCGATCATCGCCAACATCTTCCTGCAGATCCCGATGCTGTCGCTGGTGATTTCGTCGGCCGCCGTGCTGCTGATGTGCGGCCTGATCCTGTGGGAAACCAGCCGCCTGATCCACGAGCCGAACGCCAACCCGATCATGATCGCGGTCGGTCTGTTCGGCAGCATCGTGGTGATGTTCTCGCACCTGCTGAACCTGTTCTCGTTCCTGAGCGGCGACGACTGAGTCCAGCCCGCTTCAGCGTTTCAGCGTGAAAGCAAACGGGGCCCGCGAGGGCCCCGTTTGCGTTTGCAGTGATTGCGGCAAGGCTCGAACGCGCCTGCCAAACGAGCGGCTCGGGACCGGCAGCCTAGGCCGTGAGGTTCAACGGCTCGCCGAAGCCCCCACCCTCGCACAGGGGGCGGGCCGCAGCCCTCAGTGGAACTTGAGTTCGCCGACGAACTCCAGGCCGAATTCGCTGACTTCGATGCTGTATTCCGCGCGATCGAGGGTCTGTCCGTGGTGGCGGTTCGGCACCAGCATCGTCTCGGAGTCCGGCTGGCCCTGCAGCACTTGCTCCATCAGTGACTGATAGAAGGCCCCGCTGTAGGCGAGCTCCAACAGAGTGGGCGCGCTGGGTACCGACGCCAGCCGATCAGGCAGTGCGGCGACCGCGCGGTCGCCCACCGCCAAGCCCAGCGACTGAGCGCCTGCGGCGATGTGCGTCGTGGCTTCGCGAGGCAGGCCCGAGGGCAGGTCGATCGCACGTGGCGGCTCGCCCGGCTGGAGGTCGGCCGGAAAGTCTGGATTGTGGCGGGCCATGTCGGCCAGCAGGGCCGTCAGGTCCGGCGTGTAGCCCTGCAGGCTGGCCTGCAGTTCGAACGTCTGGTCACCGACCGGCCAGCGCAGGTGGTCGATTTGCGCATGCAGGCTCGGCAGGTGCTGAGCCAGCCAGGCGGCCACCGGGTTGTTGAGCGCGCTGCTGAGCTCGGCCAGCTTGAGTGCCGACAGAATGCCGCCGGTGCACTCACCGCTGAAGGCGCCGCTCCAGGAGTTGATCAAGGCGATCAGCCGATCGCTGCGCAAGCTCAGCGCAAGACGCGCGCCGGCGGCATCGGCATCCGCGCTGGCGATCAGCGGCGCCTGCAGGCCTTCGAGCTTCTTGACCAGGGCGGGCTTGGCCTCCAGCAGATAGCGCAGCCGATAGCCGCGTTCGTCGATCGCGGCATAGCCGGCCGCCATGCGCGGCCAGCTCTGGATCAGATCCTGCGCCTGCGCTTCGCAGGCCGGTGAAACCTGCTCAGGCAGGGCCCAGCCGAGCTCGCGCATCAGTGCCGCCTGCGGGCCTTCCGCCGCACCGCTGATCAGCGCCCACAACCGCGCCGAGTCGAGATAGCCGGAGCCCTGCGGCAGCAGGCCAAGACGCGCATTCAGCGCCTGCAGGCTGCCCGCGTCGAGTACCGATTCGGCCGGCAGATCAAGGCCCAACACCGCACGCAGTACACCTTCAGCTGCGCTGCGCGGCAGCAGGCTCAGCACCAGTTGGCCGTCGTGCAGAGCCAGCAACACGCCGCCCTCCGAGCTGTCCGGCCCCAGCAGCCAGTAGGCCTGGCCGTCAATATCGGCCGCCCGCAGCGGCATCGCCGCACTGCGGGTGAAGCGCAGCAAGGCTTCGCGGAAGCGTTCGGTATCGGCAAGTTCGATCCGCGCCACCGGCAGCAGGCCCAGCCCGAACAGCGCCGCGCGCGGCTGTCGCGACAGGCCCCAGCGCTCCATCAGCTCGCCCAGGCCGCGGGTTTCAACTTCCGCATTGATCGCCTTCAGCAGGGCGCGCTGTTGCTTGGTGTCGGCGCCGGTGTCGGCGGTGTTGCCCAGCCACTCACGCAGCATCGGCGCATACATCCGCGGCAGTGCGTCATCGCGGGCGATCCAGGCATCGGAAATCTCCGCCGAGGGCGGCTCGATGGCGCCGAACACGTAGGGCGTATCGGCCGGGGCATAGGCCAGCGGCGGACGGGCGGAGGCGTGGCTGCCAAGCGCGGCAGCCAGAATCAGGGCGATTGAACTCGAGCGGCGGAACAGTCTGGCGGGCATGGGCCGTGAGCAGTCGCAACAAAGGGGAGACAGGATAGCAGCGCGCAGTCTGCGGCCTTCAGCCCTCCATCGCGCGTCGCCTGCCGTCCGCGCCTACAGCGCGATGCCCAGGCGCCGCATCAGCTTGCCGACCACCCAGGCCGGGCCAATCAGCAGATAGACGAGATCGGTCAGGAAGCTCGGCTTCTTGCCCTCGTATTTGTGGCCGATGAACTGGCCGATCCAGGCCAGCACGAACACGCCGACCGCGAGCCACAGCAGGCTGCTGGCGCCGAGCCCCTGCATCAGCAGGTGGGTGATGAAACCCATCAGCACGAACTGCAGCAGCATCGCGGCACCCAGCGGCCGCGACAGCCGCCAGTAGAAGAGCGACGCCATCGCCATCGCCAGCCCAGCCCAGGCGCCCGGTCGACCGAGCATGGCTGGCACCGGGATCACCCACAGCAGGGCGATCACCGACCACAGAATCAGCGGCACGCAGACCACGTGGATCTGCTGGTTAAGCGCGTTCTGGTGATCGTTGGAGTAACTGCCGAACCAGCGGTCGACCGGACGATCAGCGGGCAGGGAATCCGGAATGGCGTGCATGGCCTTACCTCGGGTGTACGTGCGAGCGGTCCGTCACGGTAGGCGGGCGCGGCTGTGCAGGCAAGCGTGGGAGCGGGGATTCGGGATTCGGGATTCGGGATTCGGAAAGGGCCGTGCCGCGCGAGGTTGCTGTTGGCCGCGGCTTTGGCTGCAAGGCATTGTCTTTGAATCGCCTCGGAGGTCGGCACCACAATCCCGAATCCCGAATCCCGAATCCCTCAAGCCTCAATCCCCGTCAGCTTGAACAGTGCCTCGGCGTACTTCGCCCGCGTGGCCTCGATCACCTCGGCCGGCACGCGCGGACCCGGTGCGGTCTTGTTCCAGTCCAGGGTTTCCAGATAGTCGCGCACGAACTGCTTGTCGTAGCTCGGCGGGCTGATGCCGACGCGATACTCGTCCGCCGGCCAGAAGCGCGACGAATCCGGGGTCAGCATCTCGTCCATAACGATCAACCGATTGTTCTCGTCCAGGCCGAATTCGAGCTTGGTATCGGCGATCAGGATGCCGTGCTCGGCGGCATAGCTTGCCGCGTAGCGATAGATCTTGAGAGTGGCCGCCCGCACTTCCTCGGCCAGCTCGGCGCCGATCAGCTCGACCACGCGGTCGAAGCCGATGTTCTCGTCGTGGTCGCCGACCGCGGCCTTGGTCGACGGAGTAAAGATCGGTTCGGGCAGGATCTCGGCCTGGCGCAGCCCGATCGGCAGCGCGATGCCGCAGACCGCGCCGCTGCGCTGGTAATCCTTCCAGCCCGAGCCGATCAGATAACCCCGCGCGATCGCCTCGACCGGCAGACCCTTCAGCTTCTTCGCCACCACGCTGCGCTTGGCGTACATGGCGATGTCGGTGCCGGCCGGCAGCACGCTCGCCAACGCCGTCGCCGACAGATGATTGGGCAACAGGTGGGCGGTCTTGTCGAACCAGAAGTTGGACATCTGGCACAGGATCTCGCCCTTGCCGGGAATCGGGTCCGGCAGCACCACGTCGAAGGCCGACAGGCGGTCGCTGGCGACGATCAGCAGCTCGTTGTTGGCCAGGCCGTACACATCGCGCACCTTGCCGCGGTGGAGCAGAGGCAGGCCGGGCAGGTCAGACGAGTGCAGGGTGCTGGTCACGGGGGGGTCCGGGGCGGGCTGGGTAAGCCGCATAGTCTAGCGGTGACCCTCGCGGAAGACTGCGTCGCGGCTCGGGTCACACTCGCGCGGGCGGGCTGTTGACGGCGGCGCCGCGCTGGCGCCGGTAGAATCCTCGCATGTCCGCGAACCGATTCACCCTATTGCTGCTGCCTGCGCTCGCCGCCTGCAGTGCCTCGAACTCGCAGGCGCCGGCGGCTGCCGCCGAGCGCCCGGCCCAGCTCGGCATGTGTGCCAGCTGTCACGGCGTCGATGGCATCGCGCTTGCGGCCGGCAACCCGCACCTGGCCGGGCAGGATGAAAGCTACCTGCGACTTTCGCTGCAGAAGTACAAAAGCGGCGAGCGTCGGCATCCGCCGATGCAGGCGGTGGCCGGTGCGCTCAGCGACGCTGACCTCGATGCGCTGGCGCGCTGGTATGCGCAGCAGCCGCGTCAGGGTCAGCGCTCCGCCGCCGCTGCGGCGGCCGCCGAATGAAGATGCGCTACCTCGGCCGCCTGCTCGGCGTGGTATTCGGCTGGCTGCTGCTGCGCCATCCGGCCGGCGCCGTGCTCGGCTATCTGGTCGGCTGGGCGTTTGACGGCGGTTGGTTGGCCCTGCGTGACGGCACGCCTGCGCCGCGCGCCGACGACCCCTACGCAGTGCTGGAAATCGAGCCCGACGCCAGCATGGAAGAAGTCGAGCGTGCCTACCGGCGCGCGATGTCGCGCCACCATCCCGACCGCGTCGCCAAAGAACCCGAGCCGGTACGCCGCCGCGCCGAGGTCAAGGCGCGCGCGATCAATGCCGCCTTCGATCGCATCCGCGCCGAGCGCGAAGGCTGATCGCATCCCAACTGTCACCCTCCCCCTTGCCGAGCCCCGCCATGTCGACCTGCCTGATTGCGCCGTCCATCCTGTCCGCCGATTTCGCCCGCCTGGGTGACGAGGTCAATCACGTGCTGGCAGCAGGCGCCGACTGGGTGCACTTCGATGTGATGGATAACCACTACGTGCCCAATCTGACCATCGGCCCGCTGGTCTGCCAGGCGCTGCGCAAACACGGTATCCAAGCGCCGATCGATGTGCATCTGATGGTCAAGCCGGTCGACCGCATCATTCCGGATTTCGCCGCTGCCGGCGCCAGCCTGATCAGCTTCCATCCCGAGGCCAGCGAGCACATCGACCGCAGCCTCCAGCTGATCCGCGACTCCGGCTGCAAGGCCGGCCTGGTGTTCAACCCGGCCACGCCGCTGCACCACCTCGACTATGTGATGGACCGGATCGATCTGATCCTGATCATGTCGGTCAACCCCGGCTTTGGCGGCCAGAGTTTTCTGCCCTCGGTGCTGCCGAAGATCCGCGAAGCGCGTGAGCGCATACGCGCCAGCGGTCGCGACATCCGGCTGCAGGTCGATGGCGGGGTCAAGGTCGACAACATCGCCGAGATCGCGGCCGCCGGCGCCGACACCTTCGTCGCCGGCTCGGCCATTTTCAATGCGCCCGACTATGCGCGGGTGATCGCCGAAATGCGCGCCGAAGTCGCGCGCGCGCGCGCCTGCTGAAGCCCCGCTCAAAAGCCATCGTCGTCGCGCGAGGGCTGTTCGCGCTGCAGCTCGTCGAGATAGGCATCCAGCAGCTCATCGGAGGCGAAGATCTCGCCCAGCGGCACCGCCTTCACCATCTCGAACACCCGCAGCACCTGCGGCTGCGCGTTCACCACCAGCAGCTGGCCGCCGCGGCTGCCCATGTGCTTGCGCGCGGCAAACACCGAGCGGATGCCAGCACTGCTGATGTACTCAAGCTTGGCCAGGTCCATTACCAGGGTGCTGTCGCGGCTGTCCAGCACTTCGGCCAGGCGCGCATCCAGCTGCTGATAGCTGTGGGTGTCAAGGCGACCGCCGATGCGCACGGTGCGCGTGCCGCTGCGGTCGTCGTTGATCTCAATCTCCAGACTCATGGTGGGTTCCTTCAGTGGGGACGCCGGCAGCACACAGCCGAGCACGTTGCAGCCGTTCTCGCGGCGGTAGTAAAGCGATTCGGACAGGCTGCGAATCAGGTGGATGCCAAGCCCGCCGAGCGGACGCTCAAGGATATCGGCATCCAGATCCGGCGGCGGCAGAACCAATGGATCAAAGGCTGCGCCGTTGTCGCGGACTTCAAGCCGAAGGCGGCTGCCGTCGGTCTGCAGCGACACCTCCATCTGTGGCGGCGCTTGGCCCGGCCCGCAGCCGTGGTCGATGGTATTGGCGATCAGCTCCTCGATGATCAGCAGCACGTCATCGATCAGCCCGGCGCCGTAGGCCTGGGCCTGCAGTCGTACCTGCAGGGCCGCACTCAGCGCGGCCAGTTCGGCCAGTTCGGCGCTCAGGTTCCGGGTGAACTGCATGGGCGCTCCGTGTTGCTCAGGTCTGGGCCGCATCCGGCGCGGCTGGCCGTATGCGGGTTTGCGATGCAGACGAACAGCTGCGGCGCGAGCGCGCTGTCACGATGACCGGCGCTCGCGCTCGGAGCAGGCGTCGCTGGTGCCCGGACAGAGTGGCTGACCACGCGACTACAGCACGCGCTCGGCACGGCCGAGCACCAGCAAGGTGAGGTCGTCCGAGCGCTCGGCGTCGTCGGCGAAGCGCTCCACTTCACTGACCAGCGCCTGCACGCAGCGCTGCGGTGTGGACGGCTCATGCCGTTCAAGCGCGACTTCCACCCGCTCGCGACCGAACTCTTCGTGCTGCGCTGTCATCGCCTCGGTGACGCCATCGGTGAGCAGGATCAGCTGCGCGCCGATCGCCAGGCGACCGCACCACTCGGGATACTCCGGATGCTCTTCGAAGCCCAGCGCCGGGCCGGACGCCAGCTCGATCCACTGGCGGCTGTGGTCGGCCCCGAACAGCAGGGGTGATTCATGCCCGGCGCTGGCCAGGCGCAGCTGGCCGTCGTCGACCCGCAGCATGCCGATCAGCACCGTTGCGAACAGCCCGGTGTCATTGCTCCGATACAGCTCGGTGGCGGTCGCCTGCAGCGCCTGCACCGGCGACTCGGAGTGACGCGCGTGATTGGCCAGCAGGGCCGACAGCCGGGCGGCGAACAGGGCCGACGGCACGCCCTTGTCACTGACATCGCCGATGAAGAAGCACAACGCACCCGGGCCCATGGCGAAGAAGCTGTAGAAATCGCCGCCGACCGCCTTGGCCGCCAGCAGGGTGCCGGCCAGCGTCACCGTGTCGTGGCCGCTCAGGAACACGCGGTCGCGCGGCAGCATGGCGTGTTGGATCAGCCGCGCCAGATCCAGTTCGGCGCCGAGCTGGCGGTCGCGGTCGGCGGCCGCCGCCAGCGCCTTGCCGCGCTCGGACACCGCACTCCGCGCGCGCTCCAAGGCCTGTTCAAGCTGGCCGATCTCGTCGCGCCGGCCGGACAGCGTGAGCGCGGTGCCGAAGTCGGCATCAGCCAAACGCTGCGCTGCCTGCGCCAGCTCGGACAAGGGCCGGGTCAGCCGACGCGCGCTCCAGCCCGCCAGCACCGCCAGCGCCAGCAGCACCGCGCCGACCGCATAGGCCACCTGCAGTGCGCGCGAGTGCAGGGCGGCCAGCACCCTGCTCTCGTCAAGGCTCAGCACCACTGCGGCGCCGCGCGTGCCGACCGGCCGACGCACGCCCAGCCAGTGCTGCCCCCGGCTGTCGGTCAGACGCAGTACGTGACCGCTGCCCGCTTCCGGCGCGGCGATCCATTCAGCACCGGCCATCAGGCCGCCGCTCACCGTGACCCGCTCCGTGCGTGCGCGCAGCGGGTCTGAGTGCGTCAGCACGCGGCCGGCAGCATCCACCACAGCCGCCTGGCGACCCTCATCGCTGGCGCTCAAGCCGAGCGAGGCCGCGAGTGCGTCCAGCCGATCCAGGGCGACATCGAGGCTGATCAGGCCGCGCCGCTCGGGCTGCTGCGGCCACTGCATCGGCAGATGGAAGGTGAGGGTGTCGCGGCCGCCGGCGGACTGATTGAAATAGGCGCCGGCCCAGCGCCCCTCGGCATGCTGCATGGCCTGCAGATACCAGAGCTTGTTCGGAAAATCGTAGCCCTCGACGACGAAATCGCGGATCTGCAGCAGCGGGCCGCGCTGACTCAGGTGGAAGCCGAGCGCGGCGGCGTCGGTGGCCCCCGGCGCGGGTTCGGTGAGGATCTGTGCGGCGTGCACGTCCTCCGCGATCTGTACCCGGCTCAGCAGCAGGCCTTGCAGGCGCTCGCGCTCGATCGGTCCGCTGACCGCATCGCGGGCCAGGATGCGCGCGGCCACTTCGACCGCGGTCAGGCGCGCATCGAGCGCCTGCGCCGCCTGATGTGCATCGCTTTCCAGCCGCGCCTGCGCCTGCTGCAGGGCGAACCCGCGCGCCAGCGGCAGCCAGGCCAATGCCGCCGCCAACAGGGGGGCCATGGCCGCCACCGCCACGGTCAGCGCGATGCGCGTCCCCAATCCGATCACATCGGCCCCTGCCAAGGCTCGATGCTGGGGTCGAAATCGAGTTCGGTGATCACCCACAGCTCGCGGCGATGCGCATCGTCCATCAATTTGCGACCGACCAGACGCGCGCGGAACCTCTCGCCGTCGCGCCGCACCAGGGTCCACTCGGTGCTGAAGGTCTTGCCGGCCTTCAGACGCACGCCGGCCTGCGCGCGCAGGCGCCGATAGTCAGGCTCGTCTGGGTGCAGGGTCGACAGCGGCAGCCCGGTCAACTCTTCGCGGTCGACATAGCCGAGCAGCTGCGCCAGCGCGGGATTGGCGCGGCTGATCTGGCCGGCGTCGGCGAACAGCAGCCCGAGCGGCAGGCTCTCGACCATCACCGCCTGTTCGGCGGCGACTGCCTCCAGCGTATCGCTGGCTTCACGCAGGCGGGTGACGTCCTCCAGCACGCCGTTGAGCAGGGCGCGCCCGTGCGGGTCGGTGCCCTGAACCGCGCCCAGCTGCAGCCGTCGGAGCTGACCGGCGACGCGCGCCGGCAGTTCACGCTGCACCGGCTGGCCGCTGTGCAGGCTCGCGTTGAGCTCTGCGATCAGCGGCGCACGCGCATCGGCCGGAAGGAAGTCGAACAGACGGGCCGGATCGTTCTGCAGCACGATCGCATCCTGTCCCAGCAGGTGTGCCGCGCCGGCGTTGACATAGCTCAGCTGGAAGTCGCCGTTGACGCCGTGCCTGGCTTGGAACAGGCCGATCGGCAGCCCATCGCAGAGTTCGCGCAGACGTTGGCGCTCCTGCCACAGTCGACGCCGCTGCGCGCGCCCGCGCAGCCAGGCGCCGACACCACCGAACAGCACCAGCAGTCCCAGCAGGCTTGGCAGGCGCAGGCCCATCACCTGCAGCAGGGAAGGCGGCGCCGCGGCCATCAACAGCTGCCAGCGCCGGCCCGGCAGCTGCAGCTGCAGCTCCCGAGTAGTGCCTGCGGCAAGTCCAGCGAAGTCGCCGTGGCGGTAAATCAAGGGCGCATCCGGGCTGTCGAGATCCCGCAGACTGAAGCCCAGGCCGCCGGCGTCCGCCAGCGCGCGCGCGTCCTCCAGCAGGGTCGGCAGCGCCACGAAGGCGACCGCAAAGCCCTGCAACAGCGCACGTCGATTCTCGACCGCCGGGCCCGGCGGCAGCGCGTACACCGGCATCCGCAGATTGAAGGCCTGATGCTGGAACTCGCTGGCGACGCTCACGTCGACGACTGCGGTGACCGCCCGGAATACCGCGGACAATCGCGGCGCCGCCGCATCGCGCGCATGCGCCTGGGCTTGGGTCGAGGCCTGCACGAAGTCGGCTTCGTCGGCCAGCGGCGGCGCGTCCACCGAAACCTCGGTAGCGGCGACCAGGCCGACCGGCAGGCCGCTGTCGATGGCATGGCCACCGAGGATCGGATAGCTCACCGGCCGCTGCCGCGCGCTGACCAGCCCACTCGGTGAAGCATCCTTGAATTCGAAATCCGCCAGGCCGTGCTGGCGCCACTGCAGCTCGAAGGCCGAACGCTGGCCCTGGATGACCCGCGGTTCCCACTGCAGCGCGCGCATCGCCGCCTGGCCCTCAAGCAGGGCTGCGCTGAAGCGCTGCAGGCGGTCGAGTTCGAGCGGCTGCGCGTCCTCGATGAAAGCCGCCAACGCGCGCACCGCCGATTCGCTGCGGCCGAGGCTCGCATGGATGCTGGCTTCGATATGTCCGGCGGCGGCGTTCAGGCGCTGGTCGCGCGCGCTGGTGTTGCCCTCCTGCAGCAGCCGATGTTGGCCATACAGCAGGCCCAGGCCGCCCACGATCAGCGCGCCCGCGATCAAGCTCTCGAACAGGGTGATCCGTGCCGCCATCGGGGGCTTCCGTCAGCATTCCGCCGCGCGTCGGGGCCGCGGCTGCGCCTGGTCGGGACTGCGTTGCAGCGGGCCCGTTCCACGGCTGTGCCTAGCAAGACCCATACCCGCGGCCCGACAGGCGGCTAGGGCTCGGCCGATGGTGAATCAGCGCCGGCACGCAAGCGGTAGCCCAACCCGTACACGGCTTCAACGCGCTCACCGTCGGCCCCGGCCGCCTCCAGCTTGCGTCGGAGGTTCTTCAGGTGGCTGTCGATGGTTCGCTCGCTGATCACGCGGTGGTCGTCGTAGGCGGCATCGATCAACTGGGCGCGCGTCAGCACCGTGCCCGGTCGACGGCTCAGGGCCGCCAGCAGTCGGTACTCGACGACGGTCAGCGGCAGCGTCAGGCCACGCCAGCGGGCGGCGTGGCAGCTGTCGTCCAGTAAAAGCTCGGCATTCTCGTGGCTTGCGCTGGCCGAGTGAACGCGCCGCAGCAGGGCGCGCACGCGCACCACGACCTCTCGCGGACTGAACGGTTTGCAGACGTAGTCGTCGGCGCCCAGTTCGAAGCCCTGCAGCCGGTCGGCTTCCTCGATCCGTGCAGTCAGCAGCAGCACGGGAATGGCGCTGCGCTCGCGCAGCTCGCGGCAGAGACTGAAGCCGTCGCGACCCGGCAACTGCACGTCCAGCAGCACCAGTTCCGCCGGCCAGCCCAGCGCGGCTTCAACCGCGCCGATGCCGCTGTGGTGACAGCGGACGCGGTAACCGGACGCCTGCAGATAGTCGCGCAGCAAGGCGGCGATCTTCGGCTCATCTTCGACCACCAGCACGCGGGCGCCTTGGCCTTCAAGCGCACTGCTGCTCATCCGCCACCGCCTTCCAGCGGCAGGTTCAGCCGGACCTGCAGCCCGCCCAGCGGCGAAGCCGAAAAGCGCAGGCTGCCGCGATGTGCAGCCGCGATGTTGGCGCAGATCGCGAGGCCCAGGCCGCTGCCTTCGGGTGCGTGATGGGCCGAGGCCGCGCGGAAATGGCGTTGACCCAGTCGCGCGAGTTCGTCGGCGGCGACACCTGGCGCGCTGTCGTCGATGTCCAGTTCGACGCAGCCCTCGCTACGTTGCAGTCGCACCTCGATACGGCCGGCGGCAGCGGTGTAGCGCTGGCTGTTGGCCAGCAGGTTGTCGATCAGTTGCTCCAGCCGGGTGCCGTCGGCGCGATCGAGCCTGCACGCGCTCAGCGGCGATACGCAGAGGGCGATGTCTGCCGCCTGCAGCGCCGCGGCGCGTTGGCGCAGGCAGCGTTCAAGCAGGGCGGTGAAGTCGACGCTGCCGAAGCGATACGACAGAGCGCCGCTGTCCGACAGCGCCAGGTGGTAGAGGTCGTCGACCCGTTGGGCCATGCGTTCGGTCTCCACCGCCAGCGAGTCGATGGCGCTGGCGTTGAGCGCGCGCACGCCGTCCTGCAGTGCCTGCACCTCGCCGCGCAGCACGGTCAGCGGAGTGCGCAGCTCATGCGAGATGTCGGCGATCCAGCGGTCGCGTGCAGCGCGGCTGGCCTGCAGCGAGTCGGCCATCCGATTGAAGTCGCGTGACAGATCAGCGATCTCATCGCTGCCGCGGGCGCTGACCCGGGCGCCGTAGTCGCCACCGGCCAGATGCCGGCTGGCTTCAGCCAGGGCGCCGAGCGGACGCAGCAGCAATCGGGTCAGGGCGAACGAGGCCAGCAGAGCGACCGCCAGCACCGGCAGCGCGATCCACAGCGCGCGCCCGCGCTGCTGGGCAGCGAAGTCGAGGTCGAGCGGTTGCTGCAGCCTGGGCATCGGCTGCAGGCTCAGGCTGCCGATGACCCGACCGTCCAGTTCGATCGGCTGGCGCACAGCGGTGGCCAGCGGCTGCGGCCCGTGCAGCACCCGGCCATCGGCGTCCAGCAGACTGATCCGGCGCGGAAATCCGGCGCCGCCCGGCGGCGGCCCCGGCGGGCGGTTGGGGTGACCCGGCCGGCCCGCAGGCGGTCCGGACCGCGGGATCGGCGGGTCTGACCTATCGGCCGGCGCCAACAGTCGCTGCCACCGTGGCGGATGCAGGAGCACCCGCTGCCATCCACCGACGCTGCGGTACTCGTCGGCGAAGCGCTCCGACAGCATCGGCAGCCGCGCCTGCTCCAGCGCATTGGCGTGCGCGAGCAGGCCGTTCTGGAAGTCATGCGCCTGCATCATCAACATCGCGGCCATGGTCACCAGCACCAGGCCAGCGGTCAGCAGGAACCAGCGGTGCCACAGACGCAGACGCATGCTTCGGCTCCGGGTAGGGGGCACGGGGGATGCTGCCACCGATCGCTGCGAGCTGCTCATTGAAGCGACCGGCTGCGCGCGCGCAGCCAATGGGCGCGCAACCGGCGCTGTCGCCGACGGCTGGGCCACAGCGGCTCAGCGCCGCCCGCAAAGTCGGGCGGCGTCGCCACTGCAAGCCTGCCTTCTGTGGACTCCCGCACCGTCAGGGTTCGAAGCCGTCGGTGAACACGGCCGTATCAACTTCGATCAGCTCGATGCGCTTGGTTTCGCTGGCGCGCCAGCCGCCCGGGGCGGTCGCATCGAACACGAATACGCGCAGGTACAGCGCTTGGCCGCTGGCCGCGGGCAAGACCAGATCGAGCGAAGCACTGCCCTGCGGCGACAGCGCGAAATCCTGCCGCAGCAGGCTGGGTGCATCGGGCTGGATCGGCTCGGACACATCCAGCAGCAGGCGTGCATTGGCATTGGCGGCGCCGCCATCGATTCCGAGCGTGAAGCCAGCGCGACCGGCGAGCGGCGGTTCCAGCGCGATCAGGCGCGGGCCCCCCGCGATCGCGGCGCTGACCGTGCGTGGCACCGCGGTCGATTCCGAGTACAGCTGCGGGCGCTCGAAGGGGCCGCTCTCGGCGACGACCCGCGGGTCGATCAGCGGCCGGCCGAGAAACGCCACCAGTGCGTCGATCTGGGCGGCGCTGAGCTGCAGCGGAGTGATTTGCGGGGCCTTGTTGGGCGCATTGAAATCGCCGCCGCGGTTGTAGAACTCCACCACCTCGCGCAGGCTCGCGAAGCGGCCATCGGCCATATACGGCGGCGACAGCGCGACATTGCGAAGGCCCGGCGTGCGCATCCGCCCACGGTCGGCGGCCAGGCCGGTGACGGCCATGCGGCCGCTGTCGGCGCCCGGGGCACGCGCACCGATGTAGTGGAAACCGTGGTCGCTCATCAGTGCGCCGCCGTGGCAACGACCGCAGCCGGCCTGGCCGAACACCTGGCGGCCCTGGCGCTCCAGCGCGGTCAGCGCCGATGCACCGGACAGCTCAAGATCGTGCGGGGTCTGGTTGCTGACCAGGCTGCGTTGGTAGCTGGCCAAGGCCATGGCGATACGTGCAGGGCTGATATCGGCACTGCCGAACACCTCTTCGAACAGCGCGGGATAGCCGCGACCGCTGATCCAGCTGGCCAATGCCGCGGGTACCTGATTGGCGAGGGCGAGCGGCTGAGCTGCAGCGAGGCGCGACTGCACATCGGCCAGATTCCCGCCCACGTGCGCCATCTCAATATCGTTCACCAGCGGACCCAGCGCCTGGTTCTCCAAGGCGCCGCCTTGGGCGATCAGCACCTGTTGAGTCTGCGGGTCATCGAAGCGGGTGCCGGCGCGGCCGTCCCAGAACAGGCTGGTCGAAAAGCCAGCGTTGAGCGTTGAATTGGCCTGCCTGCCGCCGACCTGTGGCGCCATCCCGAACGCGTTGCTGTGCACGTACTGGCCGCTGCTGTTGTGGCGCGGTACCCCGGCGGCGCCGACGCGGTCATCCGCCGTGCCCCACTGGCCATCAGCGCCCGGGTTCAGGCTGCCCTCGGTGCTGGAAAGCGTGCGCGTGTCCGATCCGCCGGCCCGCGGTGCATGGCAACTGCCGCAGGCGACGGTGCCGGTCAGTGACAGCTGCTCGTCCCAGAACAGCGCCGCGCCGAGACTGATCTTGGCGGGTGTCTGCGGATTTGCTGCGGGTATCGGCACGGCGCCCAACGGGACCAGTGGGCCGGGTGGCGCCTGCGCCAGTGCATCGCCGGTCGCCATGAAGGTCAGCGCCGCAGCCAGAACGGCGCGGTCGAACAGCCGGATGGAACAGGGCATAGGCATCGGTCAGTCTCCTGGGGGATGCCTGCGACCCTAGAGACCAATTGTGCAGAGAGGATGGAGAGCCCGACCCGCGTTCAGCCAAAGGAGCCCACGTGCACAGCCTCCGCCTGATCGTTGGCCGGCGATGTTCTGAGGCGAGCCCGCGACCACGCGGAGCTCGCCGGACTCGAAAGCCAGGGCTTTGCTGCAGCGCATGAGCGCCGCCGTGGCCCACTCCTGCGACCAACTCGCATTCCTTGCCCGGCCCGGCCCGGCGCCCGCATCGCCCAGCTCCGCAAGCAGCAGGGCATCACCCAGGTCCAGCTCGCCGAGACCCTCGGCGTGTAACGGCAGACCATCACCGCCTACGAGGTCGGTCGACGGCGCATCCAGGTCTCGACCTTGCCGCTGATCGCGCAGGCGCTGGGCGTCAGCGTCAAAGCGCTGGTGGCCGAAGCCCCGAAACCCAAGAAGCGCGGACCCGCGCCGAAGCTGCAGCAACAGCTGGAACGCCTGCAGGCCCTGCCCAAGGCCAAGCAGCGCCTGGTGATCGAAGTGCTCGATTCGCTGCTGGCGCAGAGCGGGAAGCGCGCTGGGCGAATGCAGCAGCCGTTGACAGAACTCGAAAGCAGAAACAACAAAGCCCGCCAATTGGCGGGCTTTGTTGATTGCGGTGGGTGACTCGTTAGTTGCAGAGGCTTGTTGGCGGGGTGACTTCCGGCACTGGGATGCTACGAAGCTAGACCTGCCCCCGTCATTCGCTTTTCTGTTCACGAGAAACGTACCAAGTTGTACTGTCCTCCCCCTCAATTCGCAAGATCGGGACCTTGCCACTGAGGCCAACAAGACCAATCTCCGTGATATCGCGCAGATTCTCCACGAATTCATCGAACTCACTCCCGGTGAACTCGTAGCCATTCTGACTTTCTCGAATGAGGGAGCAAAACTCGTTACAGGATCGAGCACCCGGGAACTGCCCCACCCCTTGGAATCTATCAATCCTCCATCTCAGCGATCTTGGCGGACAAAGAACGTTCAAGAGATCCGCAAGCAGGACCTTCCTCTCGTCTTGCCACATATCCAACTTCAAAGTCGTGCCCATGGCTACCTATCTTTGGGCGGGAGCTCTGGAACAGGCTCCGCTTCGCCCCTTTGTCGAGTGCCGCCTGTTGGATTCTCTTTGTACGGATGCTGGTGCGGGTTTGTATGTCCTATTGGCCGTCCATGGTCAGTGAAGTCGATCTGGCGCACGGGCTTCCCTTCGGCATCGATCTCGCGAGCCGTTGGATAGGATCCCTTACTTCCCTCTTCGGTCCCAAGTCCCGTGTGAGGGCCTGCCGCACCCTCCACACCAGCCGGCTCACCGAATGGTTTAACAGGCAATGGCTCGTCTGGGAATGCATCTCCGGGCTGCGCTTCACCGCCAGAATCCGAAGTTGTCTCGTTGTAAACCTTCCCCAGCGCCTCACCTGCCATCGGCGCAGTTGCAATTGCACCAATGCCCGAAATGACTGCGCCTGCGACGTAGACGCAAGCTGGAGCCGGGGGAATAAGCATACACGCGGCACGCCCATCCGGATCGGTATAGGTATAAGGACTGTTGTTTGCATACCAATATCGATTGAAATTTGCTCCGGTGTTCAGATCCACATACACCGGATCCGGGCTGATAAACCGCATGGCCACCGGATCGTAGTAGCGGGCCTTCATGTAGGTCAGGCCGGTCGCCCCGTCCTCCATGTGCCCAGTAAACGCCGGACCATTTCGGTAGCTGCCGCCGAGCAGGGTCGAGCCGTACGGCGCTCTCACGTCGTCGAGCAACACCGTACCGAACTGATCGGTCTTCTGCCGCACGCTGCCCAGCGCGTCGGTGTGGATCGCCCGGCGCACGCCGTTCTCGATCTCGCCGATCAGCCGCCCACCCAGACGCGCGTACTTGCGGGTGGTGCCGGTGCTGCTGCGCTCCCACATCAGATCGCCGGCCTGACTGTACACCTGGTACAGCGTTTCGCCGCCGCGCACTGTGCGGGCGCGGTGGCCGTGGGCGTCGTAGCGGTAGCTCTCGACAACTGGGACACCGGTCGCCGGGAACTGGGTGGAGGCGTCGTTCCAGGTCTGGGTGACGCGGTGAGCGCTGTCCCAGCTGAGGTTGAAGCCCTCGCCTTTGAAAACGCGCCGGGTCATCTGGCCGCGGGCGTTGTGGGTATAGCTCGACACCGATGCGCCGCTGGGCTGGGTGATCGAGTTCAGGTGGCCTTGGCTGCTGTAGCTGTAGGCAAAGTCGATGACCCCGCCCATGGTGTGGCGGCGCAGGTTGTCCAAGCCGTCGTAGGCATAGGTGGCCTTGCCCCAGCTGTAGCCCCACTGGCCGCGGGTGGTGGTCTGCAAGGGGCTGTCGGCCACCGTCAGCCGGTCCAGGCCGTCATAGGTCAGCCAGCGGCTGGCACTGCGGAACTGGTTGGGGTCGCCACAAAATCCGGCAGCGGCGGTGAACACCGCTTGGCGACCGGGGGATATAAGCGCACTACCAAGGCCTCCCCGTCGAGATCGACCGGCCAGCTTAGGCCAGAAGCCGCCAACCGCCGCAGGCAGTCCTGCACGGTGGCGAGCGCCACGCAGACCGCGCGGGCAACCGCCCGACCGCTGGCGCCGTGATCAAAGTGAAGCCTGAGAATTTCAAGAATCTTGCGTATGGGTAACCCCGTTTGGGCCACCGTCGACCTCCGCTGTCACTGGGAGGCCGAAGGTGGCGGGTTACCCGCCTGCACCCCGACCGCCATGCCGTGCAATCGGTGACCGGCATGCGCTGGAACGGGTGACCGGCATGGCGTGGAATACGCAGCTACCGCCACCGCAGAGCCGCCGAGCAAGAGCAGCGGCAAGCGGCGCCTCAGTCGCTGAGAGCTGAGAGCAGCGGAACACCGGGTATCAGAAACGACAAAGCCCGCCGATTGGCGGGCTTTGTCGTTTGCGGTGGGTGACTCGTTAGTTGCAGAGGCTTGTCGGCGGGGTGACTTCCAGCACTGGGTGCTACGAAGATAGACCTGACCCCGTTACCTGTTGCTGGAACGGGCGTCTTCCGGGTTGAGACTTCAGGCTGTCGGGGCGCGCCTGGTGTCTGCCCAATGGGTGGACAACGGTGCTGGTTGGCTCGCCCTGATGATCGATGATCGCGACAAGTTGCTGGCCCTGAAACCCGAT